>DXVY01000020.1 GCA_019417145.1 Clostridiales bacterium | reverse complement strand
GTTTGGAGGTGAGGGGATGCGTGTATATCGGCTGGCAGTCTGCGAGGACGATGATCAGATCCGGGAGGAGCTGTGTTCTCTGTGCCGGGCAATTTTGACCGAGGACGGTATCGACCATGAAATCGTTGCCTTCCGTTCGGCGCAGGAGCTGGAAAAGGTTTTAACGGCCGAGAGCTCTCCCTTCGACCTGCTGCTTTTGGATATCCAGATGGAAGGCATGACCGGCATGGAGCTGGCCAAATCCCTCCGCCAGCGCGGGGACCGGGTGAGCATCATCTTTGTCACCGGCTGCGGGGATTATCTGCCGGAGGGGTATGACGTCCAACCGATACATTTTCTGCTCAAACCGGTCAGCCGCGAGGCGCTGGCCGGCGCCCTGCATACGGATTGGAATCTCAACCACAGGCCCAAAACCGCCGTGCTGCGGATCGGCAGCAAAAAGGTCAGCCTGCTGCTGACGCAGATTTGGTATATGGAAAGCTTTAACCACAGTATTGTGGTGCACCAGGCGCAAGGGGACCGCTCCTATCTTCTCTCCCTGTCGGAGATTGAAAAGCAGCTTCCGCCCGGCCAGTTCTGCCGGTGTCACAACAGCTATCTTGTGAATATGGAGTATGTGGAGGAAATCGGCCGGACGGAGCTTTCGCTGCGGGACGGCAAGCGCCTGCCTATCGGCCGGACGTATTACAAAACCCTGCAAAGCGCATTTATCCGATATTTAAACCGTTAAAAAAGAGCCGAAATACATTCGGCTCTTTTTTTATGCGCATTTTTTCTTGGGAAGCTTCAGCGCCGTCTGCGCGGTGAACACGTGATCGTCGGTGAAGCTGATATCCAGCAGGCTGTGATAGCGCTCGGCCACGGCGGACATCTGGGACAGGCCGAAACCATGGGCCTCCGGCTCCTCCTTGGTGGTCAGCAGGCGACCGTGGTCATCCTCTTTCAGCTCTCCCGCATAGGCGTTTTCGCACTTAACCGCCAGGAATCCGTTTTTGACCTCCGCCTTAAACCGAACAAACCGATTTTCCTGCTTATCCATCCGGCCGCAGGCCTCCAGGGCGTTGTCCAGCATATTCATCAGCAGCACGCACAGGTCGTGTTCCGGAATGTTCAACTCGGCCGGTACGTGGACCTGCGCGTCAAAGGAGATTCCGGCCTGCGCCGCCCGGACGGCAGCGTCCTGTAAAATGGCGTTGATCGTAAAGTTTTCTGTGAACTGGGTCTGCGCCAGTCTGCTGTCCTGCTCCCTGAGACCGCCCAGCAGGGCGCCCAGCCCGGCGTAATCCCCCTTTTGATACATAGCGTCCATAGCCGTAAGCTGATGTTTCATCTCGTGCCGGAGGGCGGCGCTGTCCCGCATCTTTCTCTCAATGGCGTGGTAGCTGTCCATAATCAGCCGATTTCGCAGGGCGAGCGCCTGCGCTTCCGCTCGCTGCCGGATAAAGGAGCGCATGATCCAATAGGCCGAGATCAGCGCGCACGCCACCGCCAGCCAGAGGGTAAACCAATAGAGCAGACCGTCGTAAACGCCATACTGGAACAGGTTGGATACCGCCGAGTGGAGGTAATCGGAAAGGTACCAGCCGCCCGCCAGCGAAAGCAGGTATCCCACCAGCAGCGCCCCGGCGCTCCACGCGGCCGTTATTCCCAAAAGCCGCCAAAAGGCGCGGCGGCGGTTCATAGCCAAATAGGCCAAAAGGGCCAGCGGCGCCAGCCATGCGAATCCCGACCAACTGAGCACGGCAACAACCGGCTGGGGTAAAAAGTAATAGCCGCAGCTTTGTACCAGCCGGTATACCGTCAGCCCCACCAGTGCAAGCGCCAGGGGAAGCAGGCTCCACTCAACCCTTTGGCTAAAGATGCTCAGCAGGAACAGTCCCACTACCAACAGCAGCGCAAAAGCTGTGATGCCGGCCGGGATGCCGAACAGATTGGCGTAGGCCATGGAATCGGTTTCGTTCATGCCTTCGGGGATAAAGCGCAGCAGCGGCGGGAACATGGCGTTTGTATTGTCCAGAATGGTGCAGGTCATGATTAGCTCCCCGGAGGCGTTCTCGGGCAGCGGAATCTGCGCCAGCGACATTCCCATGGTCCCTTCGGGCAGAAGGGCGGAGGAACGATAGATCTCCTGGCCGTTCAGCGACAGCGACAGCTCCTCGCCGGCGGTCTCAAACAGCAGGGTGCCGTCTCCCAGTCCCTCCGGCAGTTGCGCGGTGAAGCGGAAGGAACCGCTTACCTCAGGCATGTTGGTATACTCGTCCAGGGCAAAAGGCGTCTGCTCACCGTCGTCACCGATTTGAACGCCGGACTGCCAGTTGATATACTCCATCGTCTTATCCGATACCGTAAATAGATGTAAAAACCAGATCACGACAGCGCACAGCAAAAGAAACAGCAGGGGACAGACCCACCTGGCCGCTCGCTTCATGACCGCACCTCCTCGTTTTTGTCTTGGGGCATCCAAATACGCGCCTTGCCATCCTTTATCCCTATTCTATAAGGAATGCCGCAGTTTTACAAGACCGGAAAAAGGATCGCTGCGTAAACGGTAACGTTTTCGACGTAAACGACACGCCCAAATAAAACGATATCTGCTAAAATAGAGTATAAGAAGAGATACCCCTCAAAATACGGTAGCAGGTTCTGCCTCTAGCCACATCCGGTAGGCGCGAAAGGCGGGAGAACCCTATCGGGCGAACGGGGACCGGGAGGTATGTGCATGGCGGCTTGTTATGGTTAGAAGGGACCGGCGGGTCATCCGCTGCGCGCCATCGGCCGCATAGGCGTGGCCGGCAGATGGGCGGCGCGGCCGGTCAACAATATGTTGATGCAAATATTGGCAAATTTTACGGGGAGGTAAACCTATGAGACCAAGATTAAAGCTGTCAACCAAACTGTTGGCATTCCTGCTGGCGCTGGTTTTCGCCATAAGCCAGCCCCTTTCGGTTATGGGCGGCGTGGACGGCTCCACAGCCTATAACCAAGAGATTGTGGCATATCTCACCAACCTGTACGGTGAGGACGGGGCCCGGCAGGTTCTCGACAGCATGTACGAAATGGGCCTCATCGACCGGTACGGCAATTTCCGCACCTATTCGGTGGAGGTGGACGGCCACAAGCTGACCACCGCCGAACTGGAGGCTCTGGTCAACGACCCCGACACCGACCTGACCAAGACCTGTACGGTGGACGGACAGACCATCACCCTCCAGGACGTCAAGACCATGCTGGAGATCGAGGCCGAGCTGCAGCGGATTCGGGATACATATTATAATAACGGTATCACCCTGACCGCCGAGCACCAGTCCACCCTCCAGTCCTTAATCCAGCAGCTACAGGCAAGCGGCATCGACCTGCAGGTGGAGGATTCCGAAACCAAGGACAACGCGGCCATTGCTTTGGGCTATAAAAGCCAGCTGGCCCGGGTGAGCGTGAGCACCGCCGACCTGTCGGTCAACCAGGGAAGCAATGCTACGGTGACCTTCACCCTGTCCAAATCCCTGCCCTACCCCGTGTCCTTCGACTACAAGACGGTGGACGGCGCGGCCAAGGCCGGCGTACATTACGAGGCCCAGTCCGGCACCGTCACCTTCCAGGCGGGGGAGACCTCCAAGAGCATTTCCATCAAGACCACCGCCCGCAACAGCGCCGGCACCGATTACACCAACGACCGCTGGACGGGCGACCGGGCTTTCCTCATTCAGTATTACAACGCCAAAAACGTCCTTTTCGATAACGATAAAACCACCCGGAACACCCTGGTGCGCATCCAGGGCAACTACGCCTATGGGGATACGGTTGAACTGCTGCAAAAATCCTTCTTCGAGGATACCACGGGGTACGGGCTGCACGTATCCGGCCGTGATCTGCAAAATCAACCTATCGTACCCTATGACGGCGATCAGGGCAGCACCCAGTGGCTGCGCCTCTCAAAGGACGGCTATAAGGGCAACAACAATAATAACTACGCCGGCTTTTATCTGGCCGTCCCGCAGAAAATGAAGGATATGGTCAATGAAGACCTGGTATCCTCCATCCACTACATGGTTTCCCTGGAGTCATCCTGGGGCGGCGGCACCTATGGCACCATCTATATCAGCATGCCGGGCGTGCAGGATAAGGTTCCCAATCTCAGCAATGTAATCGCCAGCAAGGAAGGGAATTTCCCTGGCGTGCAGTTCGGCTCCGGCGAATGGGGCGAACTGGATTTTGACCTGACCAACGCCAGCAACAAATCCAAATTCCTGGCCGACGGCGCCTCCATGTCCTTCCATATATTTGCCCGGGACGTGGAGGACGGCGGCCCTTCCGGAGATGCTTTCAAGGCCCAGGCCCACGCCCAGCTCTACTTTGTGGATAAGACCGCGCCCCGGGCCACCGGCGTACAGATTCCGGCCGGCACCTACAACCCCGGTGAGCGGGTGCCCATCGTGGTGACCTACAGCGAGCCGGTGAACAGCGCCAACGCCCGGGTTACCCTCAATACCGGTGCGGTGCTGTCCCCCGCCGAGAGCAGCAGCACCTACTCCCGGCAGCTGACCTTCTACTATGATGTGCAGGATACCGACGCCGGCTCCATCCGGGTCACCAAGGCTTCCGGCGCCGTGGACATGGCCGGCAAAGCCATGGCCGACTATTCCTGCAATGCGTCGGCCTCCCTGGGAGATATGGAAAAGACCCAGGCCTTCCAGAGCCTCTCTCTGGACACCACCAGCTACTATCCCGGCCAGACCACCGGCACCCTGACCGTGACCCTGGACCAGAGCAAATCCGCCTGGCTGGAGCAGGAGGGCGCCCTGAATCTGGTCAAGGCCTCGGTAGACGGGGGCAAGACCCTTCTGGACCTGACCCTTATCAACGAGGGCCAGGCCCTGCAGGCCACCATCCCCCTGGAGCAGTATGTAGACGGTGCGGACCACGAAAAACGGGTGGAGCTCTACCTGAGCGAAACCGGTAACGCGGAGGATTTTTCCTGCGTCATCGGCAAGTATGTGGACTATGTCATCCATCCGGTGGAGTTCGTAAAGGCGGAGGATATGTCCATCGTCTACCCCACCGAATGGCCTTCGGGACGGGAAAACCTTGTCTATCTGACAGCCGCCTCCTCCACCGTCCTGCGCTATTCCTACAGCGGCGACGCCACCTATAAGGATTTTGCCTGGAGCAGCGACAACGAGGATGTGGCCAAAATCGACCCCTCCAACGGCACCATTCTGCCCCAGGCCCCCGGCGAGGTCACCTTCCGGCTCACCGCCCTGAACAACGGGGCGGACGAGAGCCAGAACGTTTCCATCCAGACCGTGACCATCACGGTCAACCCCGGCGGCGAGCCCTCCCTGGTCATCCCGGAGGACATGAACACGGTTGTGATCACTCAGGGCAATCCGGCGGAAATCCGCTGGTCCACCAACGTGACCTACAAGAACCAGACCGACCATAATCCGCCCCGGGACACCGACTTTACCCTCACCCTCTACCAGGGCAACCTGACCCCGGGGGAGATTTCGTCGGCCACGCCCCTGCACACCTATACCCAGGCCGAGACGAGCGCCCTGCGGAATGTGACCAGCTTCTCCATTCCGGCGGATATGGTGGGAAGCATTTCGGTGGGCGGCGTACCCAGCTACACGGTCAAGGTGGAGGTAAAGCATCCCGAGAACGACTCCATCCTCACGGCCTACGCCTACATCCTGGTCAACTCCCCCGCCGCCGTGGTGCGGCTGGACCGTCTGACCAACGACTATCTGCTGGATACGGCCGGCCAGGTGGCCTTCGAATGGCGGGTGGAACATTTCGACAGCCTGAATGAAGGCCAGTTTGAGCTGAAGGTCAGCCGCAACGATACGGTTATCGACAGCACGGTAGTCACCTTTGCCGACGGGCAGTTTTCCGCCCCGGTGACCGATAACGGGGACAATTCCTACAGCGGCACCTGCGTGGTGCCCCTGGCGGACGTGACCGACGGCACCTTAAGCGACGTTTACACCGTCAATATCAAGGCCAAGAATAAAAACGAATCCACCTGGTCTTACGACTCCTTCCCCTTCTATGTATACAATGCCGACGCTTTGGAGATCATGGTGGACGGCCAGTCCACCGACAGCCTCCTGCTGAGCAATATCCAGGGCATCAGCGGTATGTCCAGCGCCGAGATTCTGGCCTTAAACCGGAACATCACCCTGCGCAAAGCCATCAGCATCAACTACGGCGCCTACACCTGGAAGCAGGTCACCGACAAAATCAGCTGGGCCGTGGAAAACAGCAGCATCGCCAGCGTCAACTACTCCCAGGGCGGCCGGTACGACAATATCGAGAACTTCAGCTATACCACCTACCGCCCCTCGGAGGAATTCATCCTCTCGGGCCGCGATAACGGTACCACCACCATCCGGGCCACCCATGCCGCCACCGGCATGACCGACACCCTGGAGGTGACGGTGGAGACCCTGCGGGATAAGCTGTACATCTTCCAGGCCTCCCCCAAGACGACCACCGACGTGACCTATACTACCTACGACAAGGGCGGCCAGACGGTGGAAAAGGCGGTGCAGACCGATGCAAACGGCGCCCTGGCCATCTATGAGGAAAAGGGCATCGTGGGAGACGTCCGGTTCAAGTCCACCTACAACAGCGAGGTCTATATGGGCACCGTTGCGGGCAGCTCCCTCCAGTCGGGTGAGGTGGACGTCACCGACGTCGGCCTCTACCCCATCAACAACGTCAAGCTGCGCCAGCCGGCCCATGTGGTCTTCTACCTGCGGCAGCCCGACGGCACGCCCTACACCGGCAGCGTGACCTACCGGGGCGGCGTGTATAAGAACAACCAGTACTGCGACGCCTCCACCACCGACATGGACGGCACCACCGTGGATGTGGGCACCGACGGCAAACTGGATATTTCCCTGGACGTGACCACCTTCTGGATCGACGGGGTGGATGCCCCGTCCGCCGAGCTCTATCCCACCGACAACCTGGACTTCATGTTTGAAGTCCTGCCCGAGGGCACCGATTACTATCCCCTGCTGTTAAAGCAGAGCGGCAACCTGGGCACCGACGACCTGGTCAAGTCGGCCGATATGGTGGTCACCCTGGACCAGACCGACGGAAAGGCCGAGCCCTTTATCGCCCGGCAGGTCCATCGGGACAACTACGCCGGCGCCAAGGAAATCGACGTGCGCAAGTACAACAAGAAGATAGGTCCCAACACCGATTTCCCCGACACCGCCCTGGAGACCACGGTCATGTGGTGGGGCATGGAGGAGGAAGACCTGGCCGACGCCAGCCTCAAGCTGGTGGACGAATACGGCGTGGTGCCCACCGGCCAAACCTTTAGGACCTTCAAGTACCCCTTCAGCACCATCACGGTGACCCAGAACACCCAGGTGTTCAACGAATCCACCCTGTGGATGCAGCAGAAGTATAGCCGGGGCCTCTCCATGCAGCTGAATAAGGATGAGAACACCCTCTACAAAACCTTCAGCCTGCCCTTCCGGGTCATCAATATGCTGGGCACCGAAAGCGTAATTGACCCGGACAGCGGCACGGTTTCCATCATCGCCACCATCAAGGATTCCATGACGGTGGACGGCGGCTCCATGGATTTGGGCGACGCCTTTATCGGCGCCGGACTGGGCGCCCTGGAGGCCACCAGCTTCTCCACCCCCATCTTCACCATGCAGATTGCCGCCACCCAGGACCCCACCGTCTACAACGTCCTTATCAAGGCGGGCTACGGCAATATGGACGGCGGCGAAACCACCGGCCTTTACATGACGGCCGAGCGGGAGGAGGTCAACACCGACCCCTCTCCCACCGACAAGCTGGCCATGCTCAAGGATGAGTACCTGGCCGACGACCCCCTGGACACCAAGATGAAAAAACGGGCCAAGTACGGCGCCGGCGAGCTGTATTACGAGCTGTCCGGCTATTACGAGGGCCAGGTGGTCTACGACTACGAGGAGAGCCGCTGGGAGAGCGTGGTCCACACCGGCGGGTTTACGGCCGGCGGCGGCTTCGGTTACCAGTGGAACTTCAACTCCTGGGTCGGCCCCGTCCCCGTCACGGCCGAGTTGGGCCTGGGCGCGGCGGTGGCCGTGGACTTCGGCGTCAAGGCCCTGTATGAAGAGCAGACCTACGACGGCGTCCTCCAGGCCTGGGACGAGAGCGTGGACGACGAGTACGTCACCGACTATCTGACCACCCTGCGCATCTACGCCTATCTCAACGCCTTCGGCGGATTGGGTTTTGATTACTCGGTTCTGGCCTTTAAGTTCGGCGTCTTCGGGCAGATTGCCCTGGACAGCCGGAACACCTGGCTCAACCGGGAGTATCTGGCCGACGAGAGCCAGCGGAGACTCAACGGCCAGAGCCTGACCCTGGAAGGCCGGGTAGGCATCAAGTTCTACGCCCGGTTCCTGTTTATCAGCTACGAGAAGATTCTGACCTCCTACACCTATACCAAGACCTGGCTGTACAACAACTGGGAAAAGATATACGACTATTGGGAGAAGACCACCGGCGGCCGCATCGACCAAAACAACATCGATTTGGCCATCGATACCTACATCGCCGCCCATCCCATGGTGGAGGAGGTTTCCTCCGCAGCCCGGATGGAATCCAGGGATTACCTCAGCAAGTTCCCCCGCAGCTGGAACAGCGGCGGCGGCATCCAGCCCTTCTCCCTGGATCCGGAAAACGGCGCTCCCAAGGAGCTCCAGACCAACGCCTACCCTTATGCCAATCCCCAGCTGGCAGAGGAAGGCAGCCTGTTTGTCTACCTGTCGGATGGAGACAGTGAAAACGTGGAGGATACGGCGGCCAGTTGGGCGGTCCGCTCGGGCAGCGGCTATGCCGACCAGGGCGCCATCCCGGTGGATACCGAGGGCTTTGGCGACAGCAGCCTCCAGTTTGCCGGCACAAAGGATAAGGGCGCGGCCGTCTGGGTACAGCAGCAGAGCGGCCTGGATAAGGACGCCGGCGACGCCCTCACCGAAGCCGAGCAGGCCCTCATGGCCAACGGCACCGAAATCATGGTCAGCCGCATGGAGAACGGCCAGTGGACCGCCGAGCGGCTCACCGAAAACAGCACCCCGGACATGGCCCCGGTTGTAGCCGTAAACGGCGACCGGATCTTTGTGGCCTGGCGGAGCGTCTATGTGACCAACCAGAACAATGTGACCGACTTCACCGGCTCGGACACCATCCTCTACCGGGTGTATAAGGACGGGGTCTGGAGCGAGCCGGACACCCTGTACAACGGCACCTCCGGCAATGTTATGGGCCTGCAGGCCGCCATGCTGGAGGACGGCACTGCGGCCATCACCTATACCCTGAATAAGGGTCAGGCCGACGCGGCCGTGGGCCTTGCCGACGACCGGAGCGAACAGCTCACCACCGAGGAATACGAAATCGTCTACGCGGTGGTGGATACCGACACCGGCACGGTCCACAAGAACCAGCAGATCACCAGCGACAACGAGCTGGACGAGAATCCCCAGATCACCACCGTCCAGCTGGATGGGAGCGAATACTTCGTCCTGGGCTGGTACAACGTTTCCACCACCGGCTCGGATGAAACCGGCGACCTGAAAACGGTCAGCGACATCCGCCTGGCCGTGGTAGACGGACTGGGCAATATCCGCACCGCCGACGTGGGCTTTGTGGACAGCCTGGCCACCGCCTCGGGCGGCCAGAACGTGGCCGTGGATTCCAATTTCCGCTTTGTGCGTTCGGCCGACGGGGCGCTGGAAAACCTCTCCCTGATTTGGGCCGCCACCGCCGGCGACAACCTGGAGTACAGCGAAAACGCCACCGATTCCGGCCTGCTGCAGGCCGTCCGCTTCGTGCAGGACGGCGACCAGGTGCACGCCAGCGCGGTCATCGACGTAGCCCAAATGGCCGACGGGGCGCAGATCGACCACTTTGACGCCTATGCGGCCGGCGGCAACACGGTCAAGGCCGTCATCCTGGGCACCAAGGCCACCGGCGAGATGCTGGATTCCGGCGAGGTGACCAAAGAACCCACCGGCGAAGTGGACGAAAACGGCGACATCATTTACACCGAGACACCCCTGCTGGTGCCCGAGACGGTCAGCGGCATGTACACCGCCACCGAAACCTACGAAAACGCCCTCTCGATTCCCACCGTGGACACCGAACTGAAAAACATGGTCAAGGGCCTGTCCCTGCCTGTGGAGTTCACGATACAGAACGACGGCATCCAGTTTATCGACGGCATCACGGTGGACCTGGACGGCCAGACCACCACCTTTGATTCCTCCCAGATCCGGCTCCAGCCGGGCCAGAATGTACAGGTCACGGCCGACTACCAGGTGCCTGAGACCCAGGTGGTAAATCCCACCTATACCATCACGGCCCACTTCACCGACGGCAGCCAGAAGACGGTCAGCGACACCCTCCATCTGGCCATCCCGGACGTGGGTATATCCGCCGTGACGGTCACCAAGGAGGCCGATGGTATCCGCGACTTCACCGTGACCCTCTACAATGACTCGGAGGTAGAGCTTGCGGGCAGCAGCCGGAATATCAAGCTGGGTGTCTACGCCGACAGCGACTACCAGGAAACCCTGCTGGATGTCGTCACCTTAAGCAGCGACGACCAGTTACAGGCTGTGGACGAGGGCGCCTATGTGCACAAGTTCAGCTTTAACATCAAGGACCACATCCAGTCCCTGGGCTACGACGAAATCCCCGAATCGGGCATACCGGTTTATATCAAGGCCTGGATTGTGGACGGGGAGCAGGAAGTAGAAGTAGCCGAGTACAACACCGTCAACAACGAAAGCCTGCAGCAGCTTTACAGCCTGCAGAAGGATATGGACGGCCAGAGCTTCAAGACCAGCGCCGAGCTGACCAACGGAGAGGTTACCACCGCCGACATCACCCTGCAGAACCTGACCATGCAGGAGGTACACGACCAGAACGTGGTGGTCAACCTGCTGAATGCCTCCGGCAGCATCATCGAATCCAAGTATCTGGCCACCAACGCCGAGGAGCTGCTCCAGTTCGGCCCCGAAGGCATGGTCACCGCCACGGTTGCCTTCAGTCAGCCGGGAAGCTCGGTGGAGGTCACCCGGTTTGCCGCGTCGGCCGACACCATGGACGGCCACCTGGCCGACCTGAAGGCCAGCGGCATCGGCTTCAGCTTTGACGCCGACCAGATGGAGTACAATCTCCAGGCCGAGAACAAGACCACCACCAACATCACCGCCGTCGCCAAGGGCGGCGACGCCGCCGTGACCATCCGGGACAGCAAGGGCCAGATTCTCGGCACCGGCACCGGCACGGCCGCCGCCACGGTACCCCTGGCTTACACCTCCCTGAACGGGGAGGCCGTCCCGGGGGCGGAAAACAAGATAACGGTGGAGGTGCAGCCCACCGGCGAGGGCGCCGGCAGCGAGACCTACACCCTGCTGATTCAGAATAACCAGCGCACCGCCGGCACGGTGGCCATCCTGCCTCCCACGGCCGACTACAACAGCTGGGTCAATGCCCAAACCGACCAGCCCCAGGCCACCGTTTCGGCCGAGAACCTGGAGGGCTTCACCGCCGAAAGCCTGGAGTACTCCCTGGACGGCGGCATCACCTGGCAGAAGGCCGCCGCATCCCCCGTCATTCTGGATCTCTCGGAGGATAAGGTCTACGACCTGCGTGCCCGGGTCACCGATACCTCCGGCGCCAGGATTACGGCCAACCCGGCCGTGGTTCGGGTAGACCGCACGGTTCCCCAGCTGAGCCAGGATATCCTTCTCGAGGAAACCGACCTGCCCCTTGTGAACGACAACGCCTTTGCCCGCTTCTTCCGCTCCTTCACCGCCGCTACCAACAAGCAGATGAAGGTCACGGTGACAGCGGCAGACGCCACCAGCGGCATCCAGTCGGTGACCGTCTCCACGGCCGACGGAGATTCCTACGTCCTTGCCGACAACGGCGACGGCACCTATACCGGCATGATCACCAAGTCCTATGAGGGCATCCTCACAGTGACCGCCATCGACCAGGCCGGCAACACCAGCATAGTCTACAGCGAAGACGTCCTTATCGACGACCAGCTCCCCGCCCCCGAAATGCAGCTGGATTACGACGCCGGCAGCCTGGCGGCCGACGAGGTGGACATCACCGGCTCGGTGGCCTTCCAGAAGGACGATTACTTCAAAGAGGTCAAGGTCATGTACCGGAAGGCCGGCGAAGAGGATTGGAAGACCGCCAAGACCTACACCGATGCTGAGGAAGCCAAGGACATCCGGCTGACCATCGACGGCCTGGATCCCGCCGCCCAGTACGACATCCAGCTGGCAGCGTACAATATCGTAGGGGACAGCGGCGTCGTCAAGAGCATCCAGGTCACCACCCGGTTCGCCACCCCTGACCAGCCGGAGATGGAATCCAAAACCTCCCGGGCCATCACCCTGCAAACGGTGGAGGGCGCCCAGTACCGCCGCCTCATCGACGCCGAGACGGGCGAGTGGACGGCCTGGCAGTCCTCTCCTGCATTCGGGGATTTAAGCCCCAACACCGAATACACCTTTGAAATGCGCATGGCCGCGGCGGAGGGCGTACCCGAGAGCTTCGCCAGCACGGCCAGCTTCACCACCTATCCCCTCTACGCCGTCCTCTTCGACAAGAACACCGACGACGCGGTCACCGACCTGCCGGATATGCAGAACGTGGGCTACATGGAGACGGCCACCCAGCCGGAAACCGAACCCCAGCGCACCGGCTACACCTTCACCGGTTGGTACACCGACGAGGACTGCAAAGAGGAAGACCGGTATGATTTCTCCACCGGCCGCACCGAAACCCTGCACCTCTACGCCGGGTGGTCGGAAAATGTGGTCACCGAAGCCGATTACACCGTAACCGGCGAGAAGAACGGCGACTGGTACACCGGCGACGTGGTCATCCGCCCGGCGGGGGACTACGAAGCCATCTGGGACGGCGAGAAGTGGGATACCTCCTACGTCATCAAGGAAGGCGAGGCCCAAAAGGTCACCTTCAAGCTGATGAAGATTGTGGACGGCAAAGAGGTGGAGACCACCTTCCTCCACGAGCCCCTGGAGCTGTCGGTGGATACCACCGCCCCCACCGGCCAGATTACCATTGAGGAGAACGGCTGGAAGGAATTCCTTAACACCATCACCTTCGGTTTGTTCTTCAAGGAGACGGTGGACGTGGACATCACCGGCGAAGACGCCACCAGCGGCGTCGGCTCCATCGCCTATGTGAAATCCGACGCCGCCCGGACCGAGGCCGAACTGGCCGAAGCCGAGTGGACCGAGGGGGATGCCTTCTCGGTGGAGCCGGATGACAAATTCGTGGTCTACGCCCGGATTGCCGACGAGGCCGGCCACACCACCCTGCTGAGCAGCGACGGCATCATAACCGACGCCAGCGGCCCGGTCATTGAAGCTGCCTACGACATGGCCGGGGAATGGACCACCGATTCCGGCGCAGCCATCCAGGTTGCGGTAAGCGATGCCCTGGCCGGCATCCAGTCCATCACCTACACGGTAGACGGACAGCAGTATACCGCCGGGGAAGAGCGCTTTACCATCACCGACCTGCCCGACGGAGACTATGACGTGGTCGTCACGGCTACCGACTTGTCCGGCAACCAGACCTCCGAAACCGTCCATGTGAAGAAGGACGCCGTGGCGCCCTCCCTGTCGGTCACCGGCAATGCCACCGCATGGACCAACGAGGATGTGGAACTGCAGATTGCCCGGAATGAGGCCAATGCTTCCGGCCAAACCCTGTATGTGTCCAAGGACGGCGGCGCGGAAACCGAGCTGCCGGCCGGCACCGAGAGCTACACCGTTTCGGAGAACGGGGAATACACCTTCCGTCTGGTCACCGGCGCGGGCCTGGAGGCCACCTCGTCCGTGACCGTGCATACCATTGACAAGGACGCCCCCACCCTGGAGGTCACCTATGACAAGGATGGGGAATGGAATACCGATGAGAAGGTTTCGGTTTCCGTACAGGCGGCTGATGAGGCTGCGGGCATCCGGATGGTGGAATACGTAATAGACGGCCAGTCCTACACCTCCGACGAGGCGGAATTCGTCATCACCGACCTGCCCGACGGAGAATACGACGTAATCGTCACGGCCATAGACGAGGCCGGCAACCGCTCTGAGGAACAGACCATACAGGTAAAACGGGAAGGGGCAAAGCCCGGCATGAGCATCAGCGCCACGCCCGCCGGCCCCACCACCGGCGCCGTCACCCTGACGGTGGATCTCTTAGAGCAGTACGCCTCCGGCGTGAGCCTGTATGTGTCCAGGGACGGCGGCAAAGAGGAAATGCTGCCGGCCGGCGCCTTCACCTATCGGGCCACCGAAAACGGCACCTACACCTTCCGCCTGGTCACCGGCGCCGGACAGGAGGCTACCATTTCCTACACGGTCAGCCAGATTCAGCCGCCCAGCGATACGCCGGCCAAAACCGGAGAAAGCGGCGTCGCCCTTCCGGCCCTGGCCCTGCTGGCCTTTGCCGGCGGCGCCATGGTGGTCTGCGGGTTTGGAGCGAAGCGGAGCAAAAAGCGTTCCTGATCCGGCTCTTTGCCCTTGCGGCGTCATACCCCGGCCTGTGAGCCGCCTATACGTCCCACAGGCGGCGGGTCGGGTAAGCCGTGCGGGCCATAGGAATTGTATCCGTCGGATAGGCGTTTGGTTCGATTGGCTTTGAGTGCGGCGCCGCCCCGGGCGTCTTAGAAACAGATCCCTCCGGAAGACCCGTGTTTGCGCGGGTATCCGGAGGGATTTTTTAGCGTTTGCAGGGGTCCCAGGTCGGTGCGCCCAACCGCCCGGACGCGTCTTCCCGGCGCCCGCCCCGCGGCATGGCGCAGCCCTTTTGACCGGTATCCTTCGGTTGCTTTGTGGGGGCGGGGCTGTTATAATAGAACAAAATTTGGAAATCAAATGCATGGGAGCGTGGTGCAATGCTGGAGCGGGCCAAGTGGATAGAGTGTGAAAAGTACGAAACGCCGATCATCCTGCGCCGTTTCACCCTGGAGGATGTTGTGGACGCCGAGCTGGCCGTCACCGGCCTGGGATATTTTGAGGCGTACATCAACGGCCAGAGGGTGACGGAGGATATGTTTCTTCCGGCGCAGACCGATTATCATTACCGGGATACCACAGGCTTCCAGTATCCCATTGCCGACCGGATGCGCTATCGTATCCACTACCTGACCTTTCCCGTGACCCATCTGCTGCGCAAGGGGGAAAATACCCTGCAACTCCTTCTGGGCAACGGTTGGTATCGGCAGACAAGGCGCACCTGTGAGGGGGAGCAGAGTTACGGGGCCAGCCTGAAGGCCCTATATGCGCTGCGGGTGGAGCAGCGCGGGGGAGAGACCTTCATCTGTTCCGACGGCTCGGAGCTGTACGGGGAGTCGGGGATTCTGGAGAGCAATCTGTATTACGGCGAGACCATAGATATCCGCCGCACCCCTCAATTTACCCAGCGGGTGCGGGTGACCGATATAGAGAATACCCGTCTGGTGCCCCAGACCTGTCCGGCCGACCGGGTGGTCTCGGTTCTGGAGCCCCGGCTGGTTTGGCGGGAGGGCGACACCAGTATCTATGACAACGGCGAGAATGTGACCGGCTTTGTCTCGGTGGAGACCGACTGTCCCGCCGGCAGCGAGATCACGGTGACCTACAGCGAAAATCTACAGGCGGACCGCGCGGACCTGGATCTGCGCTCCACCGGCTGCGACGGCGAGGACGGGCAGGTGCAGCGGGACCGTTTTATCAACGACGGCGGCGTCAACCTGTTCCGGCCCCGGTTTGTCTATCATTGCTTCCGGTACTGTAAGGTCCAAGGGCGCGTCCGGTCGATCAGGACCCATGTGG
>DXVY01000002.1 GCA_019417145.1 Clostridiales bacterium | reverse complement strand
CTTTCCAATCTGTCCGCAATGGTCTCCTTGGCCTCCAACAGCCGCAGGGCGGTGGCCAATCGGCCGTCGGCCTTTTTCTTTTCCTCTTCCGCCGCCGTTACGGCCTGTCCGCCCTCCTGTCGCTGCACAAGGGCCTTACAGGCGTTCTCCGCCTGCTCCAGCTCCTGGCGCAGCCGGGGTTGGGGCAGGATCTGGTTTTCATACAGGTCCTTTATATATCCCTCTCCCTTGTCAATCCGGTCGGTCAGGTTGCGCACCTCCACCGCCCGTTTTTCGGCCTCCGCTTTGGCGGCTGCCGCGTCCCTCTCCATCTGGGCCAGCTGGTCGGTCAGCCCCTCCAGGCGCTGGGCCTCGGGCAACAGGGCGGAGATGCCGGCCGCCTTTTCCCGTAGGATTTGGATGCGTGTCTGCAAGGTGGGAATGCCGTCGGCTTTTTTGCTAATTTCCTCATAGGCGGCCCGGACGGCCGCCAACTCCCGGTCGGCTTCCTGCGCGGCCAGTCGCTTTTGCTTTACCGTCTGGTCGGCCGTCTCCTTTTGCTGGAGATAGGGCAGAAGGGACCTTGCCTTCAGGGCGCTGTCCAATCGTCGGCGGAGCTCGTCAATCTTTTGGTTTTGCCGGAGCAGACCGTCGTGTATCCTTCGGTGCCCGGCCAGGCGATCAAATTTTTCCAATAGGGACTTGGCGGCTTCTAAGGCGTTGGATGCCTGGTCATATGCCGCCTGCGCCTGCTGGGCGGCGGCCTCTGCCGCTGTCAGCTCCCCTCCGCAATTTTCCCAGACGGCCTCCAGCTCCTCGGCCGACGACACGCCCGCTGCCTCCAGCTGGGCCGACCGACCGGCGGACAGAAGCTCCAGCTCCTCTTTAACCTCTCCCAGCCTTTTGGCCGCCTGATCGGCCACCTGCTGCCAGACCGAGGTGGCGAACAGCACCTGCAAAATTTCCAGCTTGTCCTTGGAGGAGGCCAATAAAAGCCGGCGGAACTCTCCCTGGGGCAACACGATGACCTGTGAAAACTGGCTGTGGGTAAACCCCAGCAGCTCCCCAGCCATCCGCGTCACCTTTTCGGCCCCAGAGACAAGCAGCTCCCAACGTTCCCCCTGGTATTTATGGCATTCGGCGGTAATCTGCTCCTCCACGCCGCCGGTACGCTTTTTATGAATGTGGAACCGGCGAAGAAAACGGTACCGTTCCTCGCCCAGGGTGAAGATGAAAAGGACCTCTGTGTCTATCTCGTCGGGCGTAGCCACATTGCGCATATCCCGAAAGTCCCGTTGGCTGCCGGTGGCCTTTCCGTAGAGGGCGAAACTCATGGCGTCCAGAATGGTGGTTTTACCGCCGCCGGTGGGGCCGGTGATAAGGAAAAGCCGGGCCGCGTACAGGGAGGTAAAGTCGCAGACGGTCTCTTGCAGATAAGGGCCAAAGGCCTGCATGCGTATGTATTCGGGTCGCACTTACTTCCCCTCCTCTGTGGTCTCCGGACGGCTGCCTGTGGGCCGAAAAAAGTCGGCCTGCGCATCCGCCGGCCCTGTATCATCCGCCGGCTGGCCGCTGCCCAGCAGGGCTCCGCCGATTTCCTGAAAGACCGCTCGGTCGTCCTCGGTGGGTTCGGTGTCACACATCTGCCGCAAAAATTCTTCAAATAAGGTCATGCTGTCCCGCCGACGCAGGTTGCGCCGCAGGGCCGACCGCTCTGCCGTTTCCCCCGCCGCGGGATCGGCGCCGTTGATAACGCCCAGGGCATTGGGATAAAATTCCCGCAGCCTGGACATGGGCTCGAACACCGGCGGGCCGGACAGGACGGCGTATATATAATCCTCCCTGCCCAACCGGTTTTCCGGCGCCAGTGCCTGCGTCCGCAGTTGGTCTAAGCTGCCGGTCACCGTGCGCATATCCCGCAGGGGCTTTACGGGAACCTGCCGAACCGACAGCCCTTGGCCGATCTCCAGGATGGTCACGGATTTATGATGATTCTCCTCGTCGAAGGAATACTTTAATGGAGAGCCGGCATAGCGCACGCCGTCTTCCCCTGCCCTCTGGGCCCGATGGAGATGCCCCAGCGCCACATAGTCAAAGTCCTGAAAGAGGCCGGCGTCCACCTCGCCGCTGCCCCCGATGAAAAGGGGACTTTCGCTGTCGCTGACCGCCGCGCCTGTGACAAAGCAGTGGGCCAGCAGGATATTGCAGGCGGCCGGATCCAGACGCTGTCGCAGCCGGTCCAGTACGGCTGCAAAGGCGTCGCCGCAGCCCCGAATGGATGGGTCCGACAGGCAGTCCCTGGCCGTGGCGGGATCGAAATAGGGCAGGGAATAAATATGGACCTCCCGGTCTTGGTCGGGGAATTTGACCGGCGGTGCGTCCGGGTCCAGTCGGGCGGTGAGATAAAAGCCGGCGGCGCGGTAGAGACGAGCGCCTAGACCCAGCCGGTCGGCTCCATCGTGATTTCCGGCGATGGCAACCAGGGGGATTTGCCGGTCCACACACAGCCCGGTGACAAAGTCGTCAAACAGGCGGATGGCTTCCACAGGAGCAATTTGCCGGTCGAAAATATCGCCTGAGAGCAGCAGCGCATCCGGTTTCTCCCGGTCGATTAGGGGAAAGAGAAAGGAATGGATAAAATACCGCTGGTCCTCGAGCATGGAGCGGCCGTAAAGAATGCGGCCCAAGTGCCAGTCGGCGGTATGGAGCAGCTTCATACCCTATCCTCCTCTTGATGCGGCGGCTCTGTTCCGGCCTTGTTTGGATCGACGTTATCCGGATCGGTCGTTTCATCCTCAGGGGAAGGGTCTCGGCCATTTCCGGGCGCAGAGGCCGACCCGGATTGCGCAGATGCGGGGTCCACCTGGGCGGGCCGATGGGACGGGGCCGCCTGCCGATTGTTCCCCTGCTCGTTGTCGGGGCCCGGTCTGTCCTCTGCGGCCGGGATTGTGTCGGGCGTCTGGCCGGCGGCCATGTCGTCACCAGACGTTGTCGCCCCAGCGGCGGACGGGCCGCCGCCGCCCCCTTGCTCTGCCGGGACGGCCCCATCCTGGGCAGCCGGTCTTTTGGACGCCCCGTTCCCCTCGACAGGGGCGGCGGCCATGTTTTCCGGCCTTTCGGACGCTTCCTCCTTTATGTCCGTAGAGTCGTCCGCCGTCTTGTTCTGTCCAAGCGGCAGGACCTCCGATTCAATAATTTTGACCAGAGGTATGGCCGGCTTTTTCTCCTCTGTTTCATCCGGCTTGTGGGATTGGGCAGGCGCCGTAGGCATAACCTTTTTGGCCGCACGTCGGCCACCTAGCATGGCCCGGAAGAAATTGTTGTCCTCGGTATTGCTCAGATCCTCCCCCGCCTGGATGATCCTGCGGAAAAGGGCGGTGTGCCGGGGCGTGACGGTCCGGTCCTCGTGGATGGAACCGAAATACCAGTGCCGAAATGTACAGGCGCGGTCGATTTCTTCCAGATAACCGTTGAGCTTGCTGACGCGGTCGGCCTTACCCGCCCGGAGCAGCACGGCGCTCTTGACCATGGAGGGAGGCTCGTGGGTCAGGATATAGTCCACCTTCAGCCCTGCCTCGTCCAGATTTTCGGCCCCTTCGGCCATTTCAGCGGGGGAGGGGAGCTCGTCCCGCCACCAGCTGTGCTGCTCCAGCCGGATCTCCTTGTCCGGGCTTTCTCCGCCGCCAAAGACAAAAAAACGCTGGCCCTCGATGGTGAAGATCTGGCCCCGGATCAGGTGAAAGAGATTGCCCGATATGCGGTGAACACGGCCGCCGTTCCAGACCGTCTGCCGGTAGGACCGCAGCAGGTCAAAGTTTTCATGGGTGCCGTCCAGAAAGCCGATGGCGTAGGGACGGCTGCCCAGGTATTCCAGGTCCTTCTTTTCCCGCTTGCTGCCGCTCCAGACATAGCCGAAATCCCCGCAGATAAGCAGGGTGTCTCCGGCTTTCAGCTTCTTAAGCTGCCGGTCGTACCAGCGGGCGTCGTCCCCGTGCATGTCGCCGGTCACATAAACCATATTGCAAACCTCCAGAAAAACAGGAGCGGGCGGTTTGGCAAAATTGCCTAAAAGAAGCCCGAATCCGTTTCTTACGATTTTATGACAACCTCTTTTCATTTGGCCGTCTACCTGTTATACTAATACATATCGATTCATATGCGTCAGCCTGTCCGCCGGCGAGCCTTTTTGCCGTGGCCTGCGGGCCGTCCGCTTTTATTTTAACCTTATCTATCATACAATATTTTCGAGGAGATTTCCATGAAAAAAACGTTTTTTTCTGTGTGCAGCGTTTTGGTTCTTCTGGCCGGTATCCTGTTTGGCCCTGTTCTGCCCGGCCTGCGGGCATCGGCCTTTCAGCCCACGGATTTTGAGGTTTCGGCCGAAGGAGCCATGCTGGTCAGCCTGGATACGGGCGGCGTGCTATATCAAAAAAATATTGATCAGCGGCTTTACCCCGCGTCTCTGACCAAAATTATGACGGCGGTGCTGATCATCGAAAACACCCCGGATCTGGACAAGGAGATCATCACGGTTTCCAAGGAGGCGCTGGAGCTGCTCCAGGGCACCGATTCCTCCACCACCGGCCTCAAGGAGGGGGAAGAGCTCACTGCCCGCCAACTTCTCCACCATCTGCTGATGGCTTCGGGCAATGACAGCGCCAACGCGGCGGCCGAACATTACGGCGGGGGCAATATCGATCGGTTCGTGCAGATGATGAACCAACGGGCGGCTGAACTGGGCATGACGGGGACACATTATGTTAACCCGCACGGTCTGCACGACGAGGACCATTACACCACTGTGGAGGACATGTACAAGCTGGTGTGCCACGCCATCGATCTGCCTGTTTTCATGGAGGTGGTGTCCACCAACCGCTACACTATGCCGGCCACCAACAAGAGTCCTGAAAAGCTGCTGGTGACCACCAACTATCTGCAGGACCCCAACACATCTTCATATTACAGGGGGACCAACGGCATCAAGACCGGGTATACCGATCCGGCGGGCCGCTGCCTGATCACCACCAATTCCCGGGACGGCTATAATTATCTCTGTATTTTGATGAAGTGTCCGGTATACGGTGAAAACAACCAAAAGATTCGCCTGGAGTTTCCCGACAGCCGCAATCTCTATGATTGGGCGTACGATAACTTTGAATACAAGTCTCTGCTGAACACGGCCGAGCCGGTGGGCGAGGTGGAGCTGGAACTGGCCTGGAGCAAGGATCATCTGACCCTGCTGCCCGAGACCGAGTTTTCTGCCATTGTCCCCAAGGAGGCCGATTCCTCCACCGTTATCGTAACCCCTCACCTCAACGACGATATTCAGCAAAACGGAGGCGTTATCCAGGCCCCGGTGGAGCAGGGAACCGTACTGGGCTATGCCACCCTGACCTATGCCGGCGAGGTGTTGGGACAGGTGAATCTCGTGGCTTCTGAATCGGTGGAGAGAAGCACTGTCCTATATCTGCTGGAGCAGGTAAAGAGTATGGCCCAAAGCCTTTGGTTTCAGGTGATCGCGGGCGCGGTACTCCTGCTGCTCCTGTTTCTCATCATTGTGCGCGCGGTGGCCGTCCGCCGTCGCCGGAAACGCCGGCGGGTGCGGGATTACAGGCGGCTGTAAATTGCATAAGCGTATTTTACCCGACCGGATTCGTCCGGTCGGGTGCTTTTTTTCCTGTTATTGTCCTCTGGACAAATCCTTCTTCTAAACCCATGCTCCTCCTCATATATTTAAACCGGACAGCCAAAAGGAGGAGAGAAAAAATGAAAAGATTTTATCCGGAGGGCCGCGTGACCGACGGCGGCCAAAAGAGACTGGTATTCCGTTCGCCGGCCGCCGTGGCCGAAGCGGCAGCCGGGGGAGAGGTCCTGGAAGCCCGGGCTTCCCTTTGCGACGCCGCCCATAACCTGATTGTGGACCTGGGATGCATGAAGGGAATTATTCCCAGAGAGGAGGGGGCCATCGGCATTGCCGACGGGCGGGTGCGGGACATTGCGCTGATCTCCCGGGTCAACAAGCCGGTCAGCTTCATTGTCACCCGCGTGGGCGCCGACCAGAAGGGGGAGCCCTACGCCCTGCTTTCCCGACGGGCGGCCCAGGAGCGCTGCCAGCGGGAATATATAGACGCCCTTGGTCTGGGCGACGTCATTGACGCCAGGGTCACCCATTTGGAAAATTTCGGCGCCTTTTGCGACATTGGCTGCGGCATTCCCGCCCTGCTTCCCATCGACGCCATTTCGGTCTCCCGCATCGCCCATCCGGCCGACCGCTTTTCGGTGGGTATGGATATCAAGGCGGTGGTGCGAGGGGTGGACGGCGCGGGCAGGATTTCCCTTTCCCATAGGGAGCTGCTGGGTACATGGGAAGAAAACGCCGCTTTGTTCAGCCAAGGGGAGACGGTTTCCGGCATTGTGCGGTCGGTGGAGGAATACGGCGTGTTTGTGGAGTTGCTGCCCAATCTAGCAGGCCTGGCCGAGCCCAAATCAGGCGTACGGGCCGGCCAGCAGGCCAGCGTTTACATAAAAAGCTTACTCCCAGATAAAATGAAGGTCAAACTTATTATGATTGACGCATTTGACGCCGATTATGCGCCCGCGCCCATAAAATATTTTTTCACCGGCGATCATATGGATGCCTGGCGGTATTCTCCGGAAGGCTGCCGCAAACAGATTGAGACGGTTTTTGCAGAGCCTGTGTCCGCCCTTTTGTAAGGGGACAAAATTTTTCGCCTGTCCCGCATAATGGGGACGGGGTGTGAATATGATTGCAGTAAGAATGATGTAAGGAGAGGTAGGTATTATGGAATTAAGACAGACCGGACAGGGCGTCGCCGCCAATGAAGTCGTTTTTGAACAGGCCGTGGAGCAGCCGCTGGACGTGGAATTCACCATGCCGGATTACTGCCCCGATATCGCCCGGGTGCTCAAGTGCCGGGTGTCGCCCTGGATCGGCTCCCGTTCGGTGAACGGATCGGCTCTGGGGATGGAGGGGCACGCCACCGTTACCTTGATCTACGCCGACGCCGACGGCAACCTTTGCAGCTATGCTTACGAGGTCCCTTTTAGCCGTACGGTGGATCTGGGCGGCGTGGTGGAGGGCAGTCCAACCGCCTTCGTGCGGGTCAAGCCCGCATATATCAACTGCCGGGCGGTCACACCTCGCAAGCTGGATGTCCATGGCGCACTGACCCTGAGCATCCGGATTTTATGCCGCCGTATTTCCGATATCCTCACCGATCTGGACAGTCCGGATATGCAGCTGCTGCGGGGAAGCGCGCCGGCCACCACTCCTATGGCGGCGGCGGAAAAGTACATCATGGTGGAAGAGGAGTTGGAGCTTGCCCAGGGGCAGCCCTCTATCCGTTCCCTGCTGCGCTGCGACGTCAGGGCCCTTTCCTCCGAATGTAAGATTATCAGCAACAAGGCGGTGGTCAAGGGGGAATTGCTGGCCGAGGTGCTCTATTGCCCTGAAGAGGGCGGCCGGCCGGAGAAGCTGGAGGCCTCCATCCCCATCAGCCAGATTGCAGACATAGACGGGGTGGATGAAAGCTGTGACTGCGAGGCCGCCCTTGAAGTGGTCTCCCTGGAGGTAAAGCCCCGGACCGGTATGGCGGGGGAAGCCCGGAGCGTGAGCCTGTCTGCCAAAGTATGCATCAGTTTGCAGGCCTTCTGCAACGCCGATCTGCCGGTTATCTATGACGCCTTCTCCACCAGGTATGAGACCGATGTGGAAAAGAAGGAAATCGCCTTTGAAAAGATGATTTGCGCCATCAACGAAAGCTTCCTATGCAAGAAGACTCTGGAATTTTCCGACGGGGAGCTGGGGGGCGTCGCCGACGTCTGGTGCGATTCTCAGATCACCTCGGTGCGCCATGAAGGGCAGGTCCTGCTCATCGGCGGCACGGTGCTCATATGTATCTTAGGCTACGACGGGGCCGGCGCGCCGGTCTATTTTGAGCGGTCGGTGGATTATGAGTATCGGCATGAAATGGATGAAACGCCCACGCTCATGCGTTGTGATCCCCAGATCGACGCGGTGGCGGCGGCCTGTACCCTGGCGGCCGGCTCCAAGGCGGAGGCCAAGGTAGAACTGCACATATCCGCCGCGGTCTTTCAAGTGGTCAAGGTACCTCTGGTTACTTCGGTGCAGGTAAAGGAGGACGCCCTCAAGCCCCGGGAGGAGGACCTGGCTCTGATGATCTATTTTGCCGAGGCGGGAGAACGGGTCTGGGATATCGCGCGGCGGTACAACACTTCGCCCGAGGAGATATCCATGGTCAATGAGCTGGGCGGAGAGACGCTGCCCGACAAGCGGATGCTCTTGATTCCCTGCATCGGGTAGGGGCGGATCTATTATCGGTCTTTTTGCGGGACGGGACTGTGCGCCCCGCCCAGGGGAAGCGGGAGGCTCCCGCTTTGCCTATAACAAAAGCGGGACCCCGGGGCCATGGGCCGCCGGACATATGCCCGCAAGGGGGAGGACAAATGGAAGAACGAAATCTATATCACGACATTGCAGAGCGCACCGACGGCGACATCTATATCGGTGTCGTCGGGCCGGTGCGCACGGGTAAATCCACCTTTATCAAGCGGTTTATGGATACCCTGGTACTGCCCAATATCCAAAGCGCCTATCAAAAGGAACGGGCCAACGATGAACTGCCCCAGTCCTCGGCCGGTCGCACCATCATGACCACCGAGCCAAAATTCATTCCCGAAAAGGCGGTTGAGGTGACGCTGGAGGGCAATTCTGCATTTAATGTTCGGCTGATCGACTGCGTGGGCTATATCGTGCCCAGCTCTTTGGGCTATATCGAGGGCGATCAGCCCCGCATGGTCATGACCCCCTGGTTTGAGGAGCCGGTGCCCTTCAATATGGCGGCCGAGATCGGTACGAAGAAGGTCATTACCGAACACTCCACCATCGGCCTGGTCATCACCACCGACGGCAGCATCAGCGATATTCCCAGGTCTGAATACGAGGAGGCGGAGGAGCGGGTTATAAACGAGCTCAAGGAAATCGGCAAGGCTTTCATCGTGCTGCTCAACTGCATGTATCCCGCCACCGACAGCGCCAAGGAAATGGCCGCCGCCCTGTCGGAAAAATACGGGGTGCCGGTGATCCCTGTCAACTGTCTGGAGCTGGATGAGGAGACCATCCGGCAGATCATCCAGAAGGTGCTTTTCGAATTTCCGGTCAAGGAAATCGGCGTGGCCCTGCCCCGCTGGATCACCACCCTGGCCCCTGACCACTGGCTGCGCAAGGAGCTGTATGACCTGATCAAAAAGGAGGCGGCGGGGCTGCGGCATATCCGGGATATCGACCGGATGGAGAAACAGCTCTGCGGCTGTCAGCATGTGGAATCCTCCCGGACCCTTCGGGTAGACCTGGGAAAGGGCTGCGCCAAGATCAGCGTAGAGATTGGACGGGGTCTATTCTACCAGGTCCTGGCCGAGACCACCGGGCTCACCATCTCCGGCGAGGAGGAGATGATGTCCACGTTGGCCGAGCTGGCCAAAATCAGGGCCCAGTATATGCGGGTCAAGGACGCGCTGGACGAGGTGGAGGCCACCGGCTACGGCATCGTCATGCCCACCATCGACGAGCTCTCCCTAGAGGAGCCGGAGATCATGAAGCAGGGCGGTCGGTACGGCGTGCGCCTGCGGGCGTCGGCCCCCTCCATCCACATGATGAAGGCCGATATCACCACCGAGGTTTCCCCCATTGTGGGTTCGGAAAAGCAGAGCGAAGACCTGGTCATGTACCTGCTCAATGAATTTGAGGAGGATCCCACCAAAATTTGGGATTCCAATATCTTTGGAAAGAGCCTCCACGAGCTGGTCAACGAGGGACTGCATACCAAGCTGGCCCGCATGCCCAGCGACGCCCGTATGCGGCTGCAGGAGACGTTGGAAAGGGTGATCAACGAGGGCTGCAGCGGCCTGATTTGTATTATACTGTAAGCCATGGCCTATGCGCCCGGCGATGGGACGAAACCCTCGCCGGGCGCATTTTATGCTTTGCCGGAACATGAAAAGCCCGGTCGACTCCAGGCCGTATCTTTTTGTTAGGGAAAACGGACCAGTGGGCCGTGGCGGGATGGCGCGGACCATGGTTTTATATTAGTAGGGCCGTAAAACCGTCGAATAAAGGAGGGAAGCGTATGAAGCAGAAGTATTACAGGTATTACCAGAGAATTGGCGCAAATATTGGCAGATATCGCCGGGAAAGGGGCCAGACCCAGGAGGAGCTGGCCGAGAAGACTGGGCTGAGCGTGGCGTTTATCAGCCATCTGGAGGCCTCGGGCTCCCTGAAAGCGCCCTCCCTGGATACCCTGATCGCCATCGCAGAGGCGCTGGAAGTACCTCTGCACCGGCTGACCGAAATAGAGGATTAAAAAAATCCATTGACCCGGTTAGAGCACTGGCCTTTTACGCAGAGGAAAATTCTCCGGCGCACAGAATTGGCAAAAGCGGGGAGGTCCTGTACAATTTGAAAAAATTTTTGAAATGTGAGTAATTCGGATGCAAAACGAATGACCAAGGGCTCTGTGATCCGTTTTATGCTGTGTTGTGCTCTGGCTATGATCGCGGGCAACCTGCAGCGGCAGGCTTGCAAGCTGACGGACGCCCTGGTAGTCGGACGCTTTAGCGGGCCCGACGCGCTGACCGCCGTGGGGCGTTCTCCGCCGTTGTCGGCTTTTCAGCCCGGGCGCTGTTGGGGCTGTGCATGGGCAGCGGGGCGCTGTTTTCATGCTGTTCGGCGTCGGTCAGACCGAGCGTATGAAAAACGGATTTGTATGGTCCTTTATTCTGATCGGCGGGCTATCGGTCCTCCTGGAAGGGGTCGCCCTGCTGTTTACCGCGCCCCTGCTGCGAATGCTACAGATTTCCTAGCTGAGCTTTTTTACTACAGGCGTCTGTTGGTTCTGCCCCCCTGGGCTGCGCCGCCGACTTGACGGCCGGCGTGCTTATGAAGAATTGCAGCCTAAACGCCAACCGCCGGTCCAAACCAGGACCGGCGGATTTTTTCAGGTGATAAAGGTATTTTTCAGTAGGGGATAGGATCTGTTATGCCGGAAAATAACCAATTACGCAAGAAGAAAAGGAGCATAAGAGATAGCAGGCGAATATGGAAGCAACAAAAACGGCGCTGCTCCTTCCAAACAGGGAGCTTAATCCACTGCGGAATGCGGCCGGCTATGGACCGTACATTTTTAATCGGCCTTTTTGTTTATAAATTCCGGCGTCAGCTTGGAATAGAGAATTTTTTGTTCGCTATACAGGCCGTAATAGCCGGAGAATAGATAGCTTACTGCGCAGGCCAGCAAGAAGAAAAGCAATCCATCCGGGCCGAACAGTTCCAGACTCAACAACAAAGAGGCGATAGGACAGTTGGTCACACCGCAGAAGACCGAAATCAGCCCGATACCCGCGCCAAAGGACGGGGACAGTCCCACCAGCCGTCCGGCCACACAACCAAAGGTAGCCCCGGTGAAAAAGGTGGGTACAATCTCGCCCCCCTTGAAGCCGGCGCCCAGGGTCAGAGCCGTAAAAAGAATTTTGACCAGAAAGGCCTCCGGACGGGCCTCTCCCGCCAAGGCGTTGGAAATGTCTTCCATGCCGGGGCCGTTGTAATCCCTGGCGCCGGTGAGAGCCTCGATCAGAAGGGTAAAGGCCATGATCAGCAGACCGGCGGCGATTATGCGCAAGGGCTGGGGAATATAGGCCCGGTAGAGCCTGCCCGCGCCGTGGATACAGACGCAAAAGAGTATGCTCACGGCGGCGGACAGCAGGGCGAGCAGCGCCACTTGCAGGGCGGACGCCACGCCCAGATCCGGCAGACCGTACAGCTGGAAGCTTGGCGGCTGCACGCCAAAACGCACGGCCAGGGTGTAAGCTACGAGGGCGGAAATCGTACAGGGTAGGACGGCGGCATAGTACATTACGCCCACGCTGATGACCTCCATGGAAAAGACCACGGCGGTCAACGGCGTGCCGAACACGGCCGCAAAAGCGGCGGACATACCGCATAGAGTTATGAGCCGCTCGTCCTTTTCGCCCAGCCGCAGCCGCCGGCCCAGCCAGGCCGACAGGCTTCCTCCCAGCTGCAGGGCGGCCCCTTCTCTGCCGGAGGAGCCGCCGCACAGGTGGGTAAGGATGGTGCCGATGAAAATCAGAGGCGCGTGCACGACGGGCACCTTTTCGTTGGACCGCACGGCCAGCAGAATCAGGTCCGTACCCTTGCCGCCGGCCTGGCCGGACAGCTTATATAAATAGTATATGACGGCGCCGCTCACCGGTAAAAGCAGCAACAGCCAGTGATATGCCGAAAAAAGGCGACCGGCCAGGCCGGTGCCATGATAAAATAACGTTCCCACGCCGCCTACCGTAAGGCCGATGACGCAGGCAAATATGCCCCATTTAAACAGCGCCCCAAAATAGGGCCAGATTTTTTTCAGTCGGCCGCCAATTGCCCTACGCACGGTTTTCCCTCCTCTATGAAAAGGGCAATCTGCTCCTAAAAGCAGATTGCCCCTCCTTTTTCATTCATGTTCCTCTGCGTATTCCACATGTAGCCCCAGGATTTTCTCGGTTCTCTGGATCAACATAAAGAGCGAGGGGGCCGCGTCTGGATAATCGGCTAGCAGCCGTTCGTTGGATACAAAGGGCATGGGCCGTTCCTTATGCGACGCAGAGGAACCGGCCAACTGCGTCATGCGCGCTACGCGCATCTGCATTACGCCGTCCGCCGCAGCCCGCGCTTCGGCCGCGTTTATGCGAAACAACTCGGTCGTGGGACCGTCGCAGGCTTCTAGAAGCAAACGGGCGGCCCGATAGATCCCAACCTGTAAAAAAGAATCCCAGGTCCTAATACAGGGGCAGTTTCCCGCCTTTTCAGCCAGGTCACAAAGAAGCTCCAGCACCCGGAAAAGTTCCCGGCGTCTATGTAATACCGATGGATCAAGGGTGGACTGAAAGCCGGTACGGCTGTTCGACCTGCCTAATAGATAATCGGCAGTCACGCCGTAATAATCCGAGACCCGACAGAGAAAATCCAGTCCGCATTCCCGGATGCCCTTCTCGTAATGGGAGAGCAGCGCCTGCGAAATGCCAAGAGCCTCGGCAGCTGTCTTTTGTGAAATGCCTCGTTCATGCCGCAACGCCGCTAAATTCTTTGGAAAACTGCAATCCACCGGTTTCACCTCTTGCTTTTTGTTCCGCAGATTATTATAGTATAAATGCGGCTATTTGACAATTGACAGATTCCACAATATATTACATATTGTATTATTCGTTAGGAGGCCATACCCTTGAAAACCTATACGATCCACCTGATTCGTCACGGAATGACCGAGGGAAACAGAAATGGACAATATATTGGGTCGACAGATATTCCAATAACTACAAATGGTATAGAAGAGCTGGAAAGGCTGCGTGAAGAGGGCGTTTATCCACAGGTGGAGGCCTGCTTTGCCAGCCCGCTGTTGCGTTGCCGGCAGAGCCTTTCAATTATGTATCCCGACGCGGTGCCCATTGTGGTGGAAGATCTCAGAGAATGCGATTTCGGCATATTTGAAGGCAGGTCGGCCGTTCAGTTGCAGGATGATGCGGATTATAAGGCCTGGACGGCAGGGCGTATATCTGCGCCGCCGGGGGGAGAATCCACAGCGGATTTTACACGGCGGGTGTGCGGCGGCTTTGCCCAGATGGTTCGCTACATGATGGAAAATGAAATCCGTACGGCGGCGGCCGTTGTTCATGGCGGGGTGATCATGTGTATTTTATCTGCCTGTGCGCTCCCTCAACAGCCGTTTTTCCAGTGGATGAGCGGCAACGGCCGCGGATACTCGGTACGGGTGACCCCTTCGGTGTATATGCGCAGCGGTGTGATCGAGGTGGTGCGGCAGATTCCTCCGGCCGACTGGAAGCCGTCCGCCTAGGGCGTGGGACCACCTTTGTGCCCTTGTGCGATTAAGCGCTGTTTGCTGCGGCGCATAAAGGGCGGGCGCTATAGAAGTCACCCGGACCAAAGCGCATAGCTTTTGTAAAAATGCCCCGAACGCGCAAGAAGCAGATGTACCACCGGCTGTTGTTGTGCTTATGGACGAAGCGGCTGTATACCGCATATCCTGTTATACTCTTATTCATGAAGGATATACCCGCCGTTCGGTTTGTTGCTGTGTCGCAACTCTAGCTATAATCGGCGCAGTATTGTCCTTCATTCTTTTCCTTTCAACTGTCCAACATGCTATGAATGCCTGCGCCTATATGTTAGGGACAACTCTATCAAACATTGTGAGGCGGATAAAAAATGCGTAAAGTAGTAGGATTGATATCATGCATTAGTATCTTGCTTTTGTTGTGTGGTGCTTGTTCATGGAATAAGGAAGAATGGAAAACAGTAAAAATTATGGAATTTCCCATGGAAAATGGAACTTATCATGAAGGAGAAGTATATGGCACACTGCGTATACCGGAAGATTGGGTATTTACTCAGGATGGTGAGCATTTGTATTTTACCGATCGGCCGGTAGATGAAGAGGGGTGTCAGATTTACTTGATTTCTTTCATCGAGAATGACAAGGATAATACCGTTTTACAGCAATGGGCTCGGCCCGGTTTAATCGGAGAGATGAATATAACCTCAACGGATTTTGGCAGCGGGTGCGGGTCAAATGGAATACTGTATAGTAGACATATATGGGCAATTGATGGAGAAGGCAAGAGCGAAAAGTGGGATATTACCATCCCAAATGTGCCCCTCTTAGTTGCATGGGATAATCTAGTTGACCAACAAGATATTAAGAGAATAGCGGCTTCATTTGAGGAAAGTCCCCATTGGAGGGAAGAACATCGTTGATAAATATGGTTTAGCATAAGGGCGCCTCCGTATCGGCAGGAAAGAAGGGATGCGGCGTATCCCCTGGGGGATGGGGCTGAAAAATCCGTAGTGCTGTTGTTAGGAGGAAGACTGGCAACATGCGGGCCAATGATTATTATCAGATGCCAGCAGGTAATCTAAAGGAAATGCTTTCTGTTGTCCCCCGGAGGGCATGGCCCAAGCTTCCGGCTTGGGCCATGCCGAGCGGCGGCGCATCGGGTGGTCAAGCCGTGTGCCGCGTATGCGCGTGCTGCCGGCGCATTTATCTGAAAAGAATATACAGGATTTTCTGGGAGGCTGTTGTTATGCTGGTATTTATAGATTGATGCACCTAAAATCCTTTTCCCTGCTCTCGATTGTAGGCGAGCGTCTTTCCCGGATAAAAAAAGAGTCCAGACGCGATTTGCGTCTGGACCCAGTCTGGAAGGGGTGGACACTTTAGATGCCCCTCCAACAAGAGAACCGGACTTAGGCCACAAGAAAAAATCCAGACTCGCCCGCCTATTGCGTCCTCTTAGCAAATTATTCCCCTATCAGTTCAGGATGCTTTAATTCTTTTGATTTTGGCTCAAACAACTTGTCGAACAGGGTTCTGTTTCGTTGCTTTGCATCCTTGAGCAACTTATCATAAGATATAACTTCAATGTATGTTCCAACAGTCGGATTGTATCCAAAGTAACCTTCACCATCTTGAGTAGGAACTAACCCTGCTCTTGCTGCACTTTTTTTGAGGGAAGGCGTAGTGTCCGCTATAACATAGCAATAGAAAGCAACTTGCTGAATATTTCCAAAGCCACGTCCATTGGCTTTTTTTACTTTGCCTTCCTTAATATCTGTTACATAGTCGTATACTTGTGTAATGGGATCTGTTTCTTCTGTGGCAAGATCATCTCGTTGAGGGCGTTTCAACTCTACGATTGTGATGGAACTAATGTTGTCCGGATCAGCAGTATAAGATAATGCAGCATCGAAGATGGCCAAATCCATCCTCTTATCTACACTACTTTCCAAAACAGGGATAGTATTTATTTTTTTGTCCGATGCTAAGAAATGATGATACGCCAATCGGTCATCAATTAGCCACAGGTTCATATCATCAAGCACTATCTCGTTTGATGTAGTTTGCATAGGACAAATTATGCTATGAATCCGAGATTCCTTGCTGTATTTACCATTTTCGTCAGCTTCTAATGCATGCTCAAGAAGATCAATAACAGCTTTTCTACGTGCCACATACTCTGCCAAGCTTGCGCGACTTAGTTCTGTAATGCTCTCGCAATATTCATCAAAAAGTCTTTGAAAATCCGGATCAGATGTTGCATCATGTTTTACTTTTTCTTCTATGGCATGCCTTTTCTTTGCAGTGTCGAGTTCCCATTGTTGCTGTTGCTTGTAGAGTTCCACATCCAACTTATCTTCCGTTAAACCAGCAGGAATTATGTCATATACTTCTGGCCGCCTATTCAAAAGTAGACGGTATTGAGGGCGTTTTGCTTTGACCAACATATCAATCTGAGTCTTTTTTTCATCGGCAACTTTGGTCAACTCATCACTAAGATAGGTGCGGATGCACTCAACTGCTGTCTCTACAATTTCAGGTTCCTTGGTCTCACCAAATAATGGTCCATCTGAAAAATCAAAGTCTGATCTTTCTGTGTTAACAGCATCATCCAGATAATCACCAGCAAGGTACCCAACATAGTAATATGAGTCCTCACCATTAATCAATTTTTTCTTCATATCTGGAATGTAGTTGGAAAGTACATATGACTTTACTTCACGGTTATTCGCACAAAGATGAAGTTCATGTTTATCCGCACCTTCCGACAGAAGCATATGATATAGCGTGTAATGCTTACCGTTCAACTCCATAGGATCTTGATGCAGTGAATCTTTATAGGTTTTCTCATAATAGCTGTTGAGGTTAAACATCTCTCCACGATTATCCTGCAAAATAATCTGAGGGCATTTCGCAGTGATGAAATAAGGAAGGCAATGTTCAATCAATTTTTTTGCTAAACTCTCCAAAGAATATGCGACAGAATCACGATATGGATTTCGAAAGCCTTTTAAACTAACAATTGTTCGCTGACCAACTTCTTTGCTTTCAAGGATTTTGTCATTTTGTTCTGGAGTCACTCCCGTGAGTGCAAAGTTAAACTCTCTAAGATGCCAACAATCATCTTCAAAATAGGTGCTGCTAATAGTAACGGTATCAAATGCTTTTAACCATAAGAATCGACCTATTCCCTTGCATCCCTTCTTTACCTTCAGCTGAGAATAGGCTTCCAAAAAAGAAGTATAATTTTCAGTATTAAACCCATTCCCATTATCAGTTACTACAAATGCCACAAAATGAGCGGGTTCTTCAACTGTATTCCCTTGTCCATCCGTCTTAAGCTGTATATCTTCTGAACGTAAAGCGTCAATGATAATCTTCTTTTCCGACACATTACTGTCTTCAAGTGATTGAATCGAATTAATAACCGTTTCAAACAATGGCCATAATGCTTTTGCAAGTGATAGCTTTATCTGTCCGACCTGGCCGGCAACATTTACTGTCATAGGCATCGTAGGCACGATCCTTTCCTCTGAAAATAAACCCCTTTTAGTTTATTTTCAATTCTTAAAAATACGTTCATGCACTTTAGTCTTTTTATTATAGCACGGAGTCCATGATTTTGAAAGCCGATATCTACACGTATCGGGAGTTACCCACAAAAAAATAGCACCGATGCCTTGCTTGATGGCATCGGTGCTATTTTTTTGCAGGCAACCTATTTTTGCAATGGCAGGGTGGCATCCAGTTCATAACCTCCAACAAACCGGATCCTTATTTGGGAGGCAGAGAGTACGGTCACTTGTTCGATGATTCTTCTGATGAAGTCATCGTTAAATTCGGTGAGGTTCATGTTTTCTTCGTTGTTGATATAAATGAGAGCCTGCTGGTATTGGTATTCCAGAGCTTGATTCTCTATCTTTTTCTTTTGGATTTCCTGCAGCTGGCTGGTGAGATCCATCTTCTGCTCTGAAAGCTGCCGAAGCTTGGCTGCGTAGAAGTCGCTGTCACCGCCTTGTGCTACGATCTTGACTAAGGCGGACATTTCCTGCTCCAGCTTGTTGATTTGCTTTTCCAGTGATTGAGGAGTTACCTGGCTCCCGGAAAAGAGGATAATGTTCTCTTGGACATCCCGGAGGCTTTGCATGATATCATCCTTGTCACCGGCCACGGTTTGAACGCACTGCAGGATTGCCTGATGTAATGCTTCCTCGGATAGGGTCGGAGAGTGTTGGCAATACTTCGTGCCGAACTCAAGGCGGCTGATACAACGCCAGACAACTTTTTTCTTGCCCTTTTTAGACCAAGTTGTTCGTCGGTACATGGAACCGCATTCCCCGCAGACCAACCTTTCGGATAAAGCATATTTGCTGCAGTATTTCCCCAGCACGCTCTTGGTTTTCCTTTGGGAAACCTTCTTTTTGCTATTTCTGCGGGCCAGTTCAAGTTGGGCATTCAGGAAGTCCTCACGGGGAATGATGGCGGGGTGGTTATCTGTTATGTAGTATTGGGTGAGTTCTCCGTTGTTTTTCTTCTTTTTCTTGGTTAGGAAATCCACAGTATAAGTCTTTTGTAGGAGAACATCTCCCATGTATTTTTCATTCCGCAGGATATGCTCAATACTTGAGAGGCTCCATTCGGTATTCCCTCGTGGGGTTAGCACATTCCGCCGCTCCAGGGCTTCTTTGATCTGGCGGAGACTCCGGCCCAGCAGGAACAGGTTGAAAATCATTTTGATGTGTTCCGCTTCTTCTGGTACGATTTCCGGTTCACCATCCTCGCCCTTCCTATATCCCAGCATACTCGAATATGGAAAGGCAAACCTCCCTTGGCTGTATCCTTTCCGCTTGCCCCATTTGACGTTGTTGCTCAGAGATTCGCTTTCGCCTTGGGCAAAGGCGCTGGTCCATGTGAAGAATATTTCGCTGGTCACACGGGAGGTATCCAATCCTTCTTTTTCAAACCGGATGATGATCCCCCGGTCCTTTAACATCCGTATGTATGAAATGCATTGGAGGGTGTTCCGGGAAAAACGGGACAGCGACTTGGCAAGTATCATATCGATTTTCCCTTTTTTGCATTGCTTGATCATTTCCATAAAGCCAGGGCGGTTCTCATCCCTGGTGCCGCTGATGCCATCGTCTGAAAAAACACCAGCGTATTCCCATTCGGGGTTTGAGCGAATGAGATCCTCATAATAGGTTATTTGGTTTTCGATGCTGGTCTGCTGTTCTTCCTGTTCCGTACTGACTCGGCAGTAGGCAGCCACCCTCAGTTTGTGATTCTTGGTCCGAGCCTGCAGCACGGGTGATGGCTTGATTTCTCGAATGATTTTTTGTCTTACAGGTGGTTGAGATTGCATTTTATATCCCTCCAATACAGGTTAAAAAATTTTACGGTTGATAAGCTGCAAAGTAACCGTAGTATCATAGGCAATCAAGACTTTGTAGACGACCTTTTGAAACAGCTGAACATCCAGCGACTCCGAAGGTGAACGGCTCTCTAATTCCTTTTTCAGCAGTTCATTCTGCCATCCCACAGATTGATTTTGTAGTGCGTTGTATTTCTCTTGGGCGCACCTTTTAATAAGTTCCAGCAGATAATCTGAGGAAATATTCGGATCATTCATTTTCCGATTGAGTTCATTCGTTAATCGCATTGCTTCTAAGGAAAGGCACTCAGCTGACTTGGCGGATTGGGTTGCCTGAGCGGAATGGTCGATTACATAATTTAACTTGGCAATGATTCGTTCCAGCAGTTCACCATCGGGAAGAACTCCTGTTTCAATTTCACATTTGGGACAGATCCAAATCATGTTTTTTCCGCTATGGTGAGTGCTGCGAATCAATTTTTGACCGCATTCAGGACAGCAAAGTTTTTCCCGTACTGCTTTAATTATAGGGTTTAATCTTCCGCTCCGAATTACGGAACGCTGCGAGAGCACTTTATCAAAAAGACATTTTTCTATTATAGGTGGATATTCGCCGTTCCCCAGGTAAATTTTATTATCCAGAATCCGACACACCATATTCTTGTTCCACCGGCTCCCCTCCCGATAGGGGACATTGAAAGCCTGTATCCGCTCCGTTAATTTTGGTACGGAAAGCCCTTCTGAGTACTTCTGAAATATAAATCGAATGACCTCTGCTTCTTCCGCATTTAAGTCTATCTGGCCCTCAGTCATTCGGTAGCCAAATGAGAAAATACGCTTTTTGTTCATATCGGCCACCTCTCAATCGGTTCTACCAGTTCCAAACCATTGATTAACTGGAACCGTAAGGCCTGTGATCCTGCAATTATCCTGGAAATCATCTTTTTGAAAACGGCAGGTTGAAACTCATCTAACGCTGCTTGGTTCAACACATCCAGTATTGTCCTGGTTCCATCTAAAAGTTCTTGATAGTCGTTTATGTCTCGATACCTTTGCAACTCTGCCCTTAAAGCAGAAATCTTCTGCTCCAGTTCATTGGTTTGGGATATAAAAAAAGCAGAATCAATGCACTCTTTGGCTCTCAGGGTAGCCAGCGCATGATTCTGCTCCAGTAATTCGGCAATCTCTTGATTCAGCTTTACGGCTCCGGGATGGGACATATACTCCTTGTCTTTCAATTCTTCGATTTGGTGAAGGAAAGGCACCAGAATCTCATCTTGGTATTGGTTCAACTTGTTAAGCAGGGACAGGAATGCTCTATATATGATATCCTCTAAAATCCCTTTTACGCTGCATAGGGACAAATCTGATAGGTGTGTTGAGCATGTCCACATAGTTCCCTGCGATGTGATTCTTCGATAGCAGATAGAGCCACATTCTTCACAAACAACCATCTTGGTCAAGATAAAGGGTTCCGATGATTGTTTTTTCCCGTGCTTTTTCTTTTTCTCTCGCAGCAGTGATTGAGCCTTTTCAAAAGTCTCCAAGCTGACGATAGCTTCATGCGTATCTTCAGCGTAAAACTGAGTCTTTTCACCGAAGTTATCAATTTTCTTAAAAGGGATGCTTTCAGTTCGATAGCTTTTTCGGAACAACTCATTTCCAGCGTAACGCTCATTGGTCAGGATATATAAGATCCCGTGCTTGCTCCAAATAGGCTCCCCTCTCAATTTGGGGACTTGCTTTGCTTCCAGTTCACGGGATATCGTTTGAACACCCTTTCCCGATAAAAAACTTTTGAAAATCCAGCGCACGATTTCTGCTTCTTCCGGCTGAATAATCAAAACTCCATGTTCATCATATCGATATCCATATGGGATTTGCGACAGGCGGAAGGTACCGTTTTTCATACGCATGATTGCGCCTTTGCGCATATTTTGGGAGATAGAAATAGATTCTTCCTGCGCAAAGGCGCTCATCATGCTCAGGAACATCTCGTTACTTAGGTTTCCTGTGTTAATCTGCTCTTTTTCAAAAATCACAGAGACTCCAAGCGCCTGTAGTTCTCGAACAGCTTTAATGCAATCAGTGCTATTGCGGGCAAATCGAGACACGGACTTGACCAAAATGTGGTCAACCCGTCCGGCTCGGCAATCCCGCATCAACCGCTGGAATTCATCACGCTTGTCCGCTCTTGTGCCGGTGATGCCCTCATCGGCGTAAATATCTACGAATTCCCAATCACTATGGGATTGTATGAGCCGAGTAAAGTATTCTACTTGTGCAGAAAAGGAATTGAGTTGATCGTCAGAGTCACTGCTCACACGGGCATAAGCACAAACCCGGATTTTTTGCTCTTGTGGTTTTATGGTAGGTTCTATGATCTGCACCTGTGGCATTCTCTGCACCATCCTTTCTGCATTTTCTCAGGTGGCATCTATTTTGACCACCCCGTAGCGACAACACTACCACAATGGCTGGCACAAAGCTATTACGACAACTACTAAATATCGTATCTCGAAACTCTGTACTTTTCGGCAAGAGCAACAGTGGCTTTCCTGTAGTTTTCCGGCGCTATTATTCCATTGGTTAGCATCTTCTTTAGTACGGAAACTGCCATATAATACTTGACTTCATTGACCACGACCAGGGACGGTGCTTCTGGATTATATGTAACACGCATACAAGCACAGCCCCCTCACCATGGAAGCCGGAGCCCTGTTTGGGCGGCTCTCCTGAGAAAATGTTTTTCCAGCCCTTTGATGTAGAGTTCATACTGCAGGTCGCTTTCGGTGGTGATCAGTACCGCATTGTGATCCTGTAGAAACTCCAGTATCTTCATAAGGATGGCAGGGTCATGGCTTAGGCGGGTTAGGTCCTGCACAAGGACAGCTTGGGCAAGGCCGCCTTTCACGGCCCGCATCATCTGCTTCAGGCCCATTCTGGCCATGCTCTTGCCGGAACCCATATCCTGCGAAGTGCCTGCGACAGTGTATTCTCTGCGGTTTGCTTCATCCAGCAGGTTTTGCATCTGCCGAAACAGTACCTTCAGATGCTTATCGCTGCTGCGGCTGTATAGCCACATGGGGCGGTCTGCATATGGAAAACTCACCGTGCATCGCCCCCTTTCCTCTTTGAGGGCGGCTTTTGAGACAGCGGAAGGGAAAGCGCAGAGGCGTCTTTGGCGTGAATGTGTACCTTCTGTTTTTGAAATTCGGCCAACACAGGGAGAATTGCATCGAAATCCCGGCCAAGATGATGGAGGCTGGGCATCATCACCGCACCCGCTTTCCCTTCACGGACAGCCGACAGCATTTCCTGAACGCCGGGCCGCTCCATGGGCGGCAACTGCCTGCTGGTATCAGTGGAGACTCCGGCAACGACAAGGCCATTTTGCTGGGCCGTATGTTTCATGGCCTCCACATTCAAATCTCTCAACTCTGTTTGCTCTGAATGTTTGGAACTGGCGTAAAGCCAGACTTTTTGCTCTATTGGCGTAGTGGCTGTTCGGAAATAAACTGCCACCTTCATATTCTTCTTGTCCATCTATGTCAACTCCTTTATGGCATAAAATAATCCGGGCCTTTCTTTGCCCGGATGAAGTCCTCCACATCTTCTATTTTGGTGGTGATGCGGATCGGTGGCAGGGTTTCCAGCACAGCCGTATGGTATCGCTCTCCGGGAGCGGCACGGTGGTCCAGGATGCTGACCACGCAGGTGTCGGTCTCCGTGCGGATGGCACGCCCAAACCCCTGGCGGAGTTTTACCTGCATATCGGGTATCACCACAGCTTTAATGTAATCCTGCAGGGTGGGGTACTGCTCCCGTTCCGCTTCGCTCAGTGGGTCCGGAACGGGGAAGGGCAGCCGCACAATAATCAGCGACGACACCATATCTCCGGGGAAGTCCACCCCTTCCCAGCAGGAACCCGCTGCGAACAGCACAGCGTTTTGGGCCTGCTTGAAGCGATGGATAACATCCTGGGAATGCCGCCAGACCTCCATCAGCGGGAAGACCATCCGGCCCTTTACCTGGTTGTAGACAGCGCCCATGAGGGAATAAGAAGTAAACAGCACCAGCGTGTGGCCATGGGTGGCGTCCACCAACCTGCAGATCTGTTCTGCCAGGCACTTGGCCTCCATTTCGCTGCCCATTGGCGTTTTCGGCAGGTCCCCCGGAATGTAGAGGATGCAGTTTTCCCGATAGTTGAAGGGAGACTCCGCGATGAAATCCTCCAGCCGCTGGCTTGAAGGCAGCCCCATGCGCTGTCGGGTCCGGTGAAAGCTGCCCCCGACCATGAGAGTGCCGGAGGTAAGAATGGCGGGAATGTTGTTGCGCCAGAGCGCACGGTTCAGCTGCTCCGGCATCTGCCGGCTGGCGGCGCATAGGCTTGGGCTGCCGGTCCTGTCGTATTGGATGTAAAGGATATAGCGGCGGTCCCCCGTGAAGAACAAGTTCAGCGCCTGCTCTGTTGTTCCCAGCCGGTGAAGGATCCACCGTGGCAGGTGGGGCGCCAGCTGCTTTTGGAGCACCCGGAGAAGGGAGAGGCAATCCCGAAGGGCCGCTTCCCGTTCTGCGGTCAGCACGAAGGCAGTGCGCTGTGCTTCCTCCAGCAGCTCACCCCGGCACAGGGCGCCCATCAGCGCCCGAAACTTTTCCCGCAGGTTCTGCGCCGCAAGGATATACTTCTCCTTTGTGAGCAGGGAGCAGAGTTCATGGAAATCCTCCGCCGACAGGCTCTGCCCGTACATCTGGCGGGCGGCATCCGGCAGCTTGTGGGCCTCGTCGATGACCAAAGCCCGGTAATCGTTCAGAAGGGGCCGCAGTTCCTGGAGCCGATGGGCTGCATCGGCCAGCAAATAGTTGTGGTTGCAGATCTGGACGAAGATCTCCGCACTTCGGGCCTCTTTCAAGTATTGATGGTAGCGGCAGCTGTTCCGTAGCCGGCAGGTTTTCTCGCAGACCTTCGGAACGCATACCTGGCGGCGGTCAAAACCGCTCAGGCCAGTGACAGCGTCCAGGTCATAATTGCTTTGAAGGGAGAACAACGCTTTCCGCTGTTCCTCGTTTTTGTTCTTCCCCTTGACGGCTTCCAGCCGCTGGGCAAGGCGGGCGTCGCAGACGAACCGCTCCTTCCCCTTGCGAACCATGGCCCGAATGGGCTTCGGGATGATATGGTTTTCTAAAAAGATGCGGGATAAGAATGGGATGTACTCTCCGATGATGGCGTCCTGCAGGGCCACACTGGAGGTGGAGACCACCACCAGCTGGGAGCCAGCAGGCCCGGATGGATAAAACTTTTTCAAAAGGATGCAGGCAGTCAGGTAGGCGTAGGTTTTCCCGATCCCTACCCCTGCATCGCATAAGGCAATTTTATTGTGGAGCAGGGTGTCCAGCATGGCGTGGCACAGGGCAATCTGTTCTTCCCGCACCGCCAGCCCGTTTTTAGGCAGAAGGATGCGGAAGATCCGCTCGATTTCCCCATGGGCCTGCTCCTTCAGGTCTATGTTCATATCGGCACATTCTCCTTGGTGCGTTGGCGGCAAACTGATGCGGCGCAGTTTTCACTGCGCCGCACGGATTTACCGTCAACGACGACAATCTGAATGGATGGTTAATTGATGTGATGTGCCGTATTTGCAACTCGCCCCCCGGCAACCTTGGGAACCGTGCGGGCAGGCTTGCAGTTTACAAGCCGTTCACTGGCTCTCCGAGGGTCTTGCTGATTACAACCCAGGGTCGGCCAACCCATCTGACGTGTGGGCAAACGGTATTGCGTATCATAATACTCCGGCCAGGGTCGTGGCAAAAAGGGCAACTGCCCCCTCTTTCCGGTCAAAAGGGATCGCTCGAAGCAACGACACAAGCTGCCACCCCCTTGGGGAGTGGCAGCTGTGCCGCAGCTTGTCATGGCGCTTTTTCCATCGTCGCTCGCCTGGACGGGAACGTACCCGCATGGCTGGTATTGACTTTTCAAGCTACAGGTTGAACGTATTTCTTTTCCCCGTTCATCCCATAGCCCAGGAAAAAGGGCCGATAGCTTCACGCTTCAAAAAATTTTTTCAGTTTTTTTCTGAGGCGCACCATCCGAAGGTTGACCGCCTTTTGTGTCAGGCCGGTTTTCTCAGCGATTTCATACCCGTTGTAGCCGGACATCTTCAAAAAGGCGATTTGGATGGTGAGCTTGTCCTCCTTGGAAAGGATATGCAGCAATTCCATATCCTCAATGCTGTCCATGAGGGATTCCACATCCTCGACGGGCAGTTCCAAGTCCTGCGCCGAAACCAAATCCACATAGGGCGACCACTCCACCTGCCGCTGCAGGTACCGGCGCTCCCGGTTGAATTCGGCCCAGTCGTATGTATGCAGGCGCTGGATGGTCTCCTCGTCCACACCCAACTCCCGGAGTTTCTTTTCCTCTGCTTCCTTCCATTTGAGCCACTTCTTTTCGGCTCTGGCTTTGTTATAAGCCATGGCTGTTTTCCTCCGATCAATCTGAAATTTGAGAAAATTCAGATTGTCGGGGGCGGCGGCCTGCCGCTATGTGTTCTGAGCCATGACCTCCTTCTGCAAAAGTAAAAAAAGCGCACTCGTCCCTGGACGAATGCGCTTGATAGGGCTACCTCGGTGGAAAATCCACAATATGGATGCTTATGGGAAAGTGATAATACTCGAAAAAGGGCTGCAGCTTCGGGTGAAGCTGCAGCCCAAATCATATGATGCGGTTTCCAACGCCGCATTGCTGGCATCCCCTCTATGCGGGGGAAACCGGCAACCTCCTGTTATACCAGTTTTCCCCAACCAAATTCAGATGGGGCCAGTATAAAAAGGGGAAACTATTTTCCTACTATCTTTCTCCTTCGAATTACATATTTCGTAATGGCTTATTCTACAAATTACGACAAAGGCCGTTTTCTACTTGGCTGAATAGGTCAATCGGTAGCCATTTCCCCGCTGGGTGGCCTCGTCGACGATTTGGCAGGCGGAGTCCGGCTGGTCCAATTTCAGCTTCTCCCGCAACCTATTGATATAGGCTGCCACTTCTTCTTCGCCGTGGTCTGCGTTGGGGTGAGACCACACAGCGTTGTGGAGGAAATCTGCGGGTAAAGCCTGGTTTGGGTGCTCGGCAAGCAATCCGAGGATTTCGAATTCCCTGCGGGTCAAATCTACCATGACTCCGTTGATGGTCACCTCCTGCTTGGGCTGGTCGATCCGCAGCGAACCGAATTCATAGACCGTTCCCGGCCCATGGTACGGGTGGTACTCATATTCAGCAATCATATTCTTGAGCTGTTCAACCATGCGGTCAGCTTCTTCATCGCTGCACTCGATAATAATCATTTTAGGCATTGTGGCGCTCCTTTCGCTATATTGATGATGGGGATGGATTTTCTCTGTGCATATCGGTATGTCTGATAGGCCCCACCATACTGGCGGATAATATAGGAAATCAAGCAATCCGCTTGATCTACCATCCAGCGGTTCCGTTTGGAGATCGCTGCTTTGTAATGGGCATATTCTAAACCCTCCGGCATGAGAATTTCATCGTACACGGCTTGCAAATAGCTTTTTTCTGCATTTATTTTGTCCGATAAATACGGGATGACTAAGCATAGCTGTATCTCTTTTTCAGGATGCCTTTTCTTCAAACTGCGGACAGCACTGGCACAGAGCGCATCAAACTGGCCCATACCTCCGCTCAGGAACACCAATCGGCTGCTCATCTCCACAAGGCTTTCCAGGGCATTTCTTATTTTTTCCTCTATTTTAGACTCAAAAACCTGCCTGTGACCGGAAAACGTGCATACAAACTCCTGATTTGGCACTTGATCATCCTCGCAAAACAGAAAAAACGAAACCTATTATCTTAGCGAATCGCTAAACACTTTCATTATATACTTAGCCATATGCGAAGGTCAAGCGAGTAAAATATATCTGTACGCTAAGTTCGAGGATAAAGCGAGGTGAAATGGGATGTTTGATTTTGGGAACCACTTGCGGATGCTGCGGGAACGGTATGGCATTTCTCAGGAGGAACTTGGGCGGAGAGTAGGCCGGGCCGGATCGGTCATCAGCAACTACGAGAACAATATCAAGATCCCTACGCTGGATGTCCTCACGACCATGGCTCGGATTTATAATGTGTCTCTGGATTACCTGGTCGGCTTCGATAAGAAAGACCAGGTGATACTGGAGGGCATGACCGATGGGCAGCGGGAACTGATCCATCGGTTGGTAAAAGAGTTGAAGGAGAGCACCAAGCCGAAAAACGGCGGCTTGTCTGCCGACCAGCAGGAAATCCTAAACCTCATTATGCAGGAGTTTTCAAAGTAGCATAGTTGATATAGCGTCTCTGAATTCAACGGCGGCCTGATTTTTCAGGCCGCCGTTACTTTTTTTCAAAAGTAACACTTACTCCATCAAAACTCCATCTTCGTATGGTACACTACTACCTGGAGGTGCAGACGATGTCGAAAACGATTTTAATTATAGAAGATGAAGAGGCCATTCAGAGCGTAGTGAAAGCGTTTCTGGAGGATGAAGGATATAACGTAGTGCTGGCCAGCGATGGATTAGAGGGGATGGAGAAATTCCATGAGTATCGTCCAGACCTCATCCTGCTGGATTTGATGCTTCCAAAAATGAACGGTTTTTCTGTCTGCGAGGCGATCCGGAAAGAGAGCCAAGTCCCCATCATCATGCTTACCGCTTTAGACGATGACGCCAGCCAGATGAAGGGCTTTGACGCTCTGGCAGATGATTACATCACCAAGCCCTTTTCCATGCCCCTTGTGGTGAAGCACATCGAAGCGGTGCTGCGCCGGGCAGAACAGGGCACCGGGGTGGAGACGAACATCCTCCGCTATAAGGATCTCACCCTGGATACGGACAGCTTCACGGTCCTTGTCAAAGACGAAAGCGTGTCCCTGACCATCCGGGAATTTGAGATATTGAAACTCCTGGTGGAGAACCAGGGGCGGGTGTTTACACGGGAGAGCCTGCTGGACAGCATTTGGGGCTATGACTACTTTGGCGATGAGAAGATCGTGAACACCCACATCAAGAATATCCGCAAAAAGCTGGGTGTGGATTATATCGAAACCATTCGAGGGGCGGGATATAAAATTGAGAAAGAGAATTAGCGAGAGCATCCAGGCAAAGACCTTCCTCAGTATGCTGGCCCTGCTGGTGGTCTGCTGTATTATCATCTACGGCATGGTGATGATTTTCCTGCCGAGGAATTACCATACGGAGCTGGAGGGGCAGGTCACTTCCGATTTTTATGACCTGGTAGATATTCTGGAGCGGAACGGCTGGGAGGCCAGCTCGGACAGCCTATTGGAGTTTTCCATGACGAACAACGCTTCGGTGGAAATCAACGATGACAACGGAAATAACCTGTTCTCCGTGAATTTTGCAGATATGGAGAATCTGGACACCTCGGCTCCCTCCATGAGCTGCTCCGCTACCTTCCGGCAAAATGGGCAAACCTATCATCTGTTTGCCAATGCCGCCCTGGTCGCGGTGGCTCAGTCCTACGATATCCTTCTGAAGCTGATCCCCCTCATCACCGCTGTGATCCTGCTGATCTCCATCATCGGAGCGGTGATTTGCTCCCGGTACTATTCCAAGCCGCTGGTAGGCATCAGCAATGTGGCGAAACGGATGACCACTCTGGATATGACCTGGAAGTGCGATGTACGGCGGAAAGATGAGATCGGCGTCCTGGCCTCCAGCCTGAACGAGATGTCCCAGCAGCTGAGTAATGCTCTGGACAGCCTGCAGGCGGCCAATGAGCAGCTGCAGCGGGACATCGAGCGGGAACGGGAACAGGAAAAGCAGCGGGTGGACTTCTTTACCTCCGTATCCCATGAACTGAAAACCCCCATTGCCATCATCAAGGGGCAGCTGGAGGGGATGATCCATCAGGTGGGCCCCTATAAGGACAGGGATACCTATCTGCGCCGGTGCCTGAAAACCACCAATGACATGGAGGCGCTGGTCAAGGAGATTTTGTCGGCGGCCCGGATGGGCGGCAGCGACTTCCACCTGGAACGCACGGACCTGGACATCAGCCAAATGCTGCAAAAGGTCTGCCAGAAGTTCCGGGGCCGGATGGAGGACAAGGAGATGGAACTGCACATGGACATTCAGCCGGCCTTCCACTATGCGGGCGATGGGCGGCTCATGGAGAAGGTGTTTACCAATGTGATCGGAAACGCCGTGGCCTATTCTCCTGTGGGAGCCACTGTTACGGTGTCGCTGCAGAACGGTGTTTTCTTTGTAGAGAACTCCGGCATCCACATTGCCGAGGAAGATTTGAAGCAGATCTTCACTCCTTTCTACCGGGTGGACAAATCCCGGAACCGGAACAGTGGCGGCAGCGGCCTTGGGCTGTATATTACTAAGACTATCTTGGATCACCATAGGATACAGCACAGCATGGTGAATACGGAGGATGGAGTGCGGTTTACGGCGTTTCTGCGCTGAAAGTATTTGAATATATGAAATTTTCATTGCGTTCCAGTCTTATGAAAAATAGGATTTTCGCCACTTTCTTTAGATGTTAATATACGTTGCTTGTGGCAACGGGCAATTTCGACTACAATGACAGTAGAGAAGGAAAGAAGGCTGTCCTTAATGCTCAACGAAAACATTAAAGCAATCATAAAATCAAAATGACTTTCACAACAGGAGCTTGCTGTCAAGCTGAGCGTTGTACGGCAAACCGTTTCTAAATGGGAGCAAGGATTGTCGGTTCCTGACTCCGATATGTTGATTTCCATATCGGAAGTGCTTGAAACACCCGTAAGCACACTGCTGGGAGAAGCTGTTGTTGAAACAGGGGCTGATACCTTAAAAGCTATTTCCGAAAAACTGGAAGTAATAAATTTGCAGCTGGCACAAAGGAAAACCACGAGAAGAATAATTATTCGTTGGCTGCTAATTGCATTATGCACAATGATAGCTTAACTTTGAATAGTCAACCAAAAGAATTAAAAGTCCTCTTGGAGCAAAAAAGGCCGATTGGAGCGGAAAGGACTTTTCAGGTCTGCTATGATGGTTACTGTAAGCGCCGAAGGGCGCTTACAAAAAGCCTGTGGGTTAGCACAACCTAACTAAAAGGAGGAATTTTCAATGTCTGAAGTGAGTACGGACAAAAAACTGAAAGGAAAA
>DXVY01000199.1 GCA_019417145.1 Clostridiales bacterium | reverse complement strand
GGGCTACCATCAGCATGAGGGCTGACAGTATGGTTGCGTGGAACCAACCATATTGTACACGACAGCCCGGGAAAATGCAAGTCCCGGGCATCCTTATGCGCATTTTTAAGGAGGTACATGTATGGGAAAAAGGCAAAGCAACGGGACGGGGACGTTTGTCAAACGCAAGGACGGCATTTATGAATACCGCGTGTCCCTCGGTATAGACCTGGACGGAAGACGCGCACGCAAAAGTTTTTATGGGAAAACCAAGTCTGCGGCGGTAGCCAAATACAAGGATTGGTTGAAAAACAGCGAGAACATTCCCGTCGAGAAGGTGACGACGGTAGGGGAGTGGGCAGACAAATGGCTGGAATTGTACAAAAAGGGGAAGGTATCCTACATTACATATTCAGATTATGCGGGTTATATTAAAAATCAAATAAAACCTATACTGGGGAATTTACGGTTAGAACAGGCGCGTCCAGCCCATATCCAGGAGTTTTTTACCAAGGCCCGCAAGGTGGATAAGAAGGGCGCCCCCATACCGGAGTCTACCCTCTCTGACTCGGCCAGGCGCAAGCTGCTTATTATATTGAACAATCTATTTGAAACAGCTATAGAAAACAAATTTTGCACTGAAAATCCGGCCCGATCTATTAAGCTGGAAAAACAGCCGCAGAGGGAGATAGAAGTTTATACCCAACGGGAAATCAAGGCGATACTGGATTTTATCCCCCAACATAAGCAGGGCAGTTATATAGCGATTATGCTGTACAGCGGTATGCGAATCGGGGAATTGCTGGCGCTGCAATGGGGCGATGTTGACTTGGAAGGCCAGATAATCACCATACGCAGAGCCCTAAAACACACCGAAGACGGGGAGAAAATAGGGGACACCCCCAAAAGCAAACGTATCCGAATTATCCCCATGTCCAAAGAGCTGGCACAGATATTCAAAGAGCTACCCAAGCAATCCCTGTTTGTGGTTCCCCGTACCCAAGGAGGATATCACACCCATTCGTCTTTTGACACGGTATACTATGGGTTCCTGGATGACCTGAATGCCACGCTGCCGGAAGGCCAGAAAGTGCGCCGGCTGTCGCCCCACAAATGCCGCCATTCCTTTGCGACGTATTCGGTTAAGAGCGGCGTGCCTATTGCAATACTGCAACAAATTCTAGGGCATGCCCAAATCAGCACGACGCAGATATATACGCATGTGGATACGGACGACTTAAAGGAGAATATTAAAAAGTTGAAATTTGAATAAAGGTTGTAGAAAGGTTGTAGTTGAGTTTTATGTAAATGCAAAAAGTAAAAATAAAAAAGCCCGATAACCGCATGGTTCCGGGCTTTTATGCTGGCTGGGATGGCTGGATTCGAACCAGCGAGTGACGGAGTCAAAGTCCGTTGCCTTACCCCTTGGCTACACCCCAATATTTCAATGCCATCTAAGCCTAATTATAGGTCATGCCGCAGACAATGTCCGCGGCATGTCTTCTGGGGTGGATAATCGGGCTCGAACCGACGACCTCCAGGGCCACAACCTGGCACTCTAACCAACTGAGCTATATCCACCATACCTGTTTGCGGCGGGACAACTTCCCAAACGCAAGGGTCATTATATCACAAATCCCATTTTTGTCAAGTCTTATATGCTAAATTCCTGGTTTAGCAGCCGCTACAGGGTAAAATCCTCCGGCCTATACACGGGCAGTCTCTGGGGACGACGGGGGACCCGCTTCAAAGGATCGTACCGGAATTTACGGCAGGCGTCAGCCGGCTCCATAACCCCGTTTATTTTACAGAGCACTCGCTCGCATCCCGGACACTTACGCCCCCTGCGGCAATATGCGCAGGCAGGAGCGATATCCTTATTAAAATATTTCACGCGTATTTTCCACCCGCCTTACCGCTCTGTAAACTTTGCCGCCTTGCTTGCTTTTCTATCAGTATACCAGAAGCAACGGGGAAAATCCAGAGGGATAGGGAAAAAGGCAAAATTTTGACTGCACGCTGCCAAGGTGTGAAGACGAGGGAAGATCTTTTACGGTAGTAGGGCATCAGCGACGCTGGGGCCACAGGCGCACGCCTGCGCTTTGCTGTCCGCCCTTGCTGGAAAAGCAGAGAAATACCGTCATCAATAGCAGCAGCCCCAGGGCCGCAGGCAGGGAAAGTCCGCTTGTGGCCGGCCGTACCGCCGCGTCCGCCGCCGTGGGGACGGCGGCGGGAAAGATGCGCAGCAGGATATAGGCGATACCCATGGAAAGCAGGCCGTGGACGGCTCTGGCGGCAAAAAAGCGGCCGTAATTCGGGCGTAGTTTGCCCAGCGAGGACAGGGATTGGAACTGGACCGACAGCCCCCCCCAGCCCAGCAGGGCGGCTATAAGGGGAAGGTTGCGGGATGCGGCGGCCGCCGCGGTCCCGGTAGTGACTTCTGACAGGCCGGCCAGGAGGGAGGTGAGCGCCGCCGGAAGGCCGCTGGACCGAAGCAGGGCCAGGATCACCGAAAAGAGCACCACCCAGCCGCAGATTTGCAGCATGGATGCCGAGGCGTCCGATACGGCCTCCACAAAGGCGGCCATATTGGCAGGCCGGCCGGAGGCGGGGGGCTTTTTGCACAGGTCGCGCACCGGCATATGGCGGCCGTCTATATGGCCCATTCCTATACCGATGAGCAGGGAGGCCGATATATGGGCCGCCAGCAGCAGCCAGCCGGCCGCGCTTGTGTGGAGCATGCCCGCGCCCACGGCGGTGACCACAAAGGCCGGTCCGGCGTTGACGGTGAACAGCAACATGGTATTGGCCTGGGCCGCTGTGACCTGGCCCGCCTCGTACAGCCCTCTGGTTAGCCGGGCCCCTACGGGATAGCCGGCTACAAAAGAGAGCAGGATGGGACCGGCCGCGGCGGCGGGAAGCCGGAAAAGGCGGGGAACGACCGGTCCCAGTATACGGCCCAACAGATCGGCCAGACCGGATTTGCTGATAAAAAGGGCGGCGCACAGAAAGGGAAAGAGGGAGGGCACCACGATCCGGCCGCAGAGCGCAAGTCCCGTTGCGGCGCCGGCGGCCGCCGCCTCCCCCCGCAGAAAAAGGGCGGCGGTAAAGCCCAAAACCACCAGGGCGGCGGGGATAAGACGATATTTATTTATATGTATGGTTTTGTTCATGGGCCAGGCTCCTTTCGCTTGGAGACCTTCTATTTATATGCGCCGGCATGGGATTTTAGGCAAAAGGGAGCGGGAGAGTTATAATGCGGCGGCGTCTGCGCATATTTTTGGATATGGTCCGGCGAATGCTTGCCGGTGGAAGACCGACCTTTTAGACCCGTCATATTTATATAAAGAGATCAGCCGGCACGGCGGCTAGGGGAGAAATGGCGTATGGTACGAAAAAGACAGGGGAAAAACCAGAAAAAGCTTAGGCTGGAGAAGCCCCGCAGCAAGCTGGATCTGCTGGGCAAGGCCTTGGAGCTGCCGCCCGGCGCGCTGGGCAAAGGCGCGCACATCGAGCTCTCCTCCAATAGAGAGGCGACGGTGGACGGATGCAAGGGCGTTATGGAATACGAGGAGGATCGGATCAAGCTCAATATCGGCGCCGGCTCGGTGACCTTCACCGGCCGCGGCCTACAGATCACCAATCTTTTGGGTGCGCAGGCCGTCATTGCCGGTTATATAACCGGCCTGGAATTTACTATGTAAAGGAGTGGAGCGCCGGATGTTTTTGCTTCGCCTGCTGCATTTTTTGCTGGGGTATGTTCGGTTCAAGGCCTGGGGCGATTTTCCGGAGCGGCTGCTCAATCTCTGCGCCGCCCGGCAGGTCCCGGTTTGGGGTATTGTCCGGCGGGAGGGCCGGATTGAGGGCAGGGCTGTCTC
>DXVY01000198.1:871-3896 GCA_019417145.1 Clostridiales bacterium | reverse complement strand
CCATTCTAACTCGCATTGATGACGATTTCCCGCAGCGGCCCATTCCCGGCCGCTGTTTTTGTTTTATAAGGCTAACAAGCGCTTGACACGCGGACCAAATTATAGTATTATACGGTTAGCGATAACTAACCAAAGACAGCGTATGCTAATGGAGCGATATGACGGGAGGGGGAAGCGCTTGCTGGAAAAATACCTGGTGCAATATTGTGCGCCCACGCTGGCCCGCCTGAAGACGGCCAACCTGTTTCGCATCGCCTGTCAGAGCGTCAGAGAGCTGGATGAGATGCTGGAGGAGTGGAATGGCCGTTTGGCCGACAAGGGCGTTTCCATGACCATTCTGGCCGAGCAGAGGGATGGCGTGTTGGTATATGTATACCGTCGGTCCTTTCTGGAACGGGATCTGTCCCGGCCCGCCTCCAGGGCCTTTCTGGCAGGTTACGGTTACGGGGAGACCGATGCGGATCGGGCGTTGGAGCGGCTCCGACAGCGCATGGAGCAGGGGGAGGAATTTCCCCATGAGATCGGCGTTTTTCTGGGTTATCCCTTGGCGGACGTCATCGGCTTTATTGAGAATGGCGGGAAAAACTGTATTTGTTGTGGATGCTGGAAGGTATATTGCGACGAATGGGAGGCGCGCAAGACCTTCGCCCGGTACAAAAAGTGTACCGAGGTCTACTGCCGGCTACACAGGGACGGCCGCACCATCCGCCAACTGACCGTAGTCGCCTGAGCGGCGGGGATGTTCTGATAATCATTTAGCCTGAAAGGGCGGAAAAGAGGTACATATATGAAAAAAGTAGCGGTGGTATATTGGAGCGGGACCGGCAATACCGAACAGATGGCCCAGTATGTGGCCGCGGGGGCGGAGGAGGCCGGCGCGCAGGTGAACCAGATCACGGCCGACGCCTTCCAGGCATCCGATATGGATCAGTATGACGCCGTGGCCTTTGGTTGTCCCTCCATGGGGGCCGAGCAGTTGGAAGAGGATGTTTTTGAGCCCATGTTCAACGACTGTATTCCCAAGCTCTCCGGCAAATCGATTGCCCTGTTTGGTTCCTACGGATGGGGCGACGGCGAATGGATGCGCAACTGGGAGGCCCTCTGCAAAGAAAACGGCGCCCAGATGGTCTGTGATTTTGTTATCTGCAACGAGGCGCCGGACGCCGATGCGGAGGACGCCTGCAGGGAGATGGGGAAAACGCTGGCATAACCTTATTTGAAGCCTATGCCGCCAGGCTTATTGGATTTCCATATATCCATATAACAGAAAAGACCGAAACCAAACGCCCCTGGTTTCGGCCTTTTCCTTTTCTGTTTGCTTGAACGAATGACACCGTCCTGGCTGCGCAAAAAGCACTAGAATATGGACGGGTTATTTTTCGCACCTTCCGGCGGCCAAAAGCATAGGCTGGTAAATAGAATAGGGGGAAGGAGGGCGCTGTATGGCGACCATCAGTCTTTGCATGATCGTGCGGGATGAGGAGGCGGTGTTGGAGCGCTGTCTGCGTTCGGTGGGGGCGCTGGCCGACGAGATTGTGATCGTGGACACCGGTTCTGTGGATAAAACCCGGGAGATCGCGGCGACTTTTACGGATAAGCTCTATACCTTCGACTGGATTGACGATTTTGCGGCGGCGCGAAATTTTGCCTTTTCCAAGGGCAGCATGGATTTCCTCATGTGGCTGGACGCCGACGATATCCTTTTGGACGCGGATCGGGAGGCCTTTTTGCGTCTGAAGGAGACCCTGACAGGGGAGGTGGATCTGGTCATGGCGCCTTATCATACGGCCTTTGATAGACAGGGCAACCCTCTGTTTATCTATTACCGGGAGCGCATCCTGCGTCGCGCCGCAGGTTTCCGGTGGCAGGGCGCCGTCCACGAAACCATCGCGCCGGCCGGCCGGGTGATCTATACCCAGGCGGCGGTGACCCACCGGAAAGAGGGGGAGGGGGATCCCGACCGGAATTTGCGCATTTTCCGCAAGCAGCTGGCCGAGGGCAAACGGCTGGACCCGCGGGAGCAGTTTTATTATGCCAGGGAGCTGTATTACCACGCCCTCTACGCTGAGGCCGAGGACCAATTCCTGGCCTTTTTGGACAGGGAGGACGGTTGGGTGGAAAATAGGATCGACGCCTGTCGGCACCTGGCCTTGTGCTATGAGGCCGAGAATCGTCCAGTGGAGGCCTTGGACGCCCTTTTCCATTCCTTCCGGTATGACGCGCCCCGGGCCGAGAACTGCTGTGAGCTTGGTCGACTTTTTCTGGCGTCCGGCGCGTTCGAACAGGCCGTCTACTGGTATAAGCAGGCCCTGGGCGCCCGAAGGCAGGATCGCTCCGGCGGGTTTGTCCTGACCGATTGCTACGGCTATCTGCCGGCTATCCAGCTCTGCGTCTGTTATGACCGGTTGGGCAATCGGGCGCTGGCCGAAAGCTATAACGAGTTGGCCGGCTGGTACAAGCCGGAGGATCCTGCCTATCTGCATAACAAAAGATATTTTGCCGGATAATCTCTTAGGGCCGCAGGCGGAAGATTAGGATAGACTATAAAACGGGTATCGTCTTAGACGATACCCGTTTTATACCTATAAGGGAAATGGGAAGGACGCCGCCGGCTTATCCGTACAAAAGCCCACTAGTTTTTCAAGCTCTGTAAGGGGGCGGGAATACGGCCGCCCCTGTGTATAAAGACGGCGGGGGAAGCGGTGTTGACCCGCATGACCGGGCCGCCTCCCAGGAGGCCGCCGAAGGAGAGCTCCTCTCCCACCTTCTTACCAATGGCAGGAATCAGACGCACGGCTGTGGTCTTGGAGTTGACCATGCCGATGGCCGCCTCGTCGGCGATAATAGCCGAGATGACCTCGGGCGTGGTGTCGCCGGGGATGTTGATCATATCCAGGCCCACCGAGCAGACGGCGGTCATGGCCTCCAGCTTCTCGATGGTCAGCGCGCCGGAGCGGGCCGCGTCGATCATGCCCGCGTCCTCGGTTACCGGTATAAAGGCGCCGGACAGGCCGCCCACATGGGA
>DXVY01000198.1:0-861 GCA_019417145.1 Clostridiales bacterium | reverse complement strand
TTTTCACCGCATCGTTGAGCAGGGCCAGGCAGGCGGTGGTGCCGCAGGACCCGCAGGTCTCCAGGCCCATCTCCTCCAGAATATGGGCCACCGAATCGCCCACCGCCGGGGTGGGGGCCAGGGACAGGTCCACGATGCCGGCGGGCACACAGAGGCGGCGGGAGGCCTCCCGGGCAACCAACTGTCCCATACGGGTGATTTTAAAGGCGGTGCGCTTGATCAGGTCGGCCACGCCGGTGATATCCAGCCCTTTGGACTTGGCCAGCGCCGCCCGCACCACGCCGGGACCGGATACGCCCACGTTGATCTCGCAGTCAGGCTCGCCCACGCCGTGAAAGGCGCCGGCCATAAAGGGATTGTCCTCCGGAGCATTGCAGAAGACCACCAGCTTGGCCGCGCCGATGCAGTCCCGGTCGGCGGTGCGCTGGGCCGTCTGCTTCACGATGCGGCCCATCATTTCCACCGCGTCCATATTGATACCGGCCTTGGTGGAGCCGATATTTACGGAGGCGCAGACATGTTCGGTGACGTCCAGCGCCTCCGGAATGCTTTCCATCAGGGCGTAGTCGCCGGCGGCAAAGCCTTTTTGTACCAAAGCGGAGTAGCCGCCGATAAAGTTGACGCCAACCGTCTGGGCCGCCCGCTCCAGGGCCTCTGCAAATTTTACGATCCGGCTGGCCTGACAGGCGGCGGCCAGCATGGCTATGGGGGTGACGGCGATGCGCTTATTGATGATGGGGATGCCGTACTCCTTTTCGATCTGGTTGCAGACCGGTACCAGCTCGGACGCCATACGTACGATCTTGTCGTATACCTTCCCGCAGGCACGATCGATATCGCTGTCGATGCAGTCCAATAGGG
>DXVY01000197.1:3320-3901 GCA_019417145.1 Clostridiales bacterium | reverse complement strand
TCCATCCCATGATCGCCCGGCTGGTGGGGTGGATTCCCCAGACTGTCAGCGTCATCCTGTTGTGCGTCCTGCTGGCCCTGCTCTTGTTCGATACGGCGGCCACGGTGGTCAGTATCCGTAGGTTGGACCAGAAGCTGCGGCTGCTTCATGAAATCGGCAAAAAGCTGCGGCAGGGCTCGGATTCCATCGGAGAGAACATTTCGGAGGATGTGCTGAAGCTCAGGCAAGCGAAAGAAAAGCTGACCGCCCAGTCCAAGCGGACCGAGCGGCGGGTGCTCAAGGCCTTTCCGGGGCTTCGGTCTCAGCGGTATGCGGAGGAGCTGGAGAGTTTGCGGGAGAGGCTGGGCAGGCGGAGAAAAAAGTGAGCGGGCAGGATCCTCTTGGTTGTTCGCCTATATGTCAATTGAAATTCTGGCCGGGATGGGATATACTATAGCAGGAATATTTTGGCGATTGCACAAAATAGGAAAGCTGGCCCCCTGAGGGGAGGAATTGGATTGCGGCTTTGTTTTCTGGACGCCAAGACCTTGGGCCCGGAGGCGGATTTGTCCCCTTTATCACGGCTGGGAGATTTGCAGATA
>DXVY01000197.1:0-3310 GCA_019417145.1 Clostridiales bacterium | reverse complement strand
ACCCGGCCGGAGGAAATAGCCGGCCGTTTGCAGGGCGTCCAAATCGCTATAACCAATAAAGCCGTGCTGACGGCCGAGACGTTGACCGCCCTTCCCGGCCTACGGATGGTGGCTCTCTGCTCCACAGGGCTCAATGCGGTGGATCTGGATTGCTGCCGAAAGAGGGGGATTGCCGTGGCCAATGTGGCCGGGTATTCCACCCGTATGGTGGCGCAGCACACCTTTGCCATGCTCTTTTATCTGATGGAGCATCTGGGAGAATACGACGCCTACGTAAAATCCGGCGGATATGTGCACAGCGATATCTTTACCCATTTCGGCTGGCCCATCCGCGAGCTGGACGGCAAAGCGTGGGGAATCGTTGGGCTGGGCGCCATTGGCCGAACGGTGGCGGGGATCGCCGAGGCCTTTGGCGCCAGGGTTTGCTATTTTTCGGCGTCGGGCCAAAATCGGAGCGAGAGGTATGAGCGGATGTCACTGGAGGCGCTGCTGGGCTGGTCGCACGTAGTATCTATTCATGCGGCCCTGACGCCCGCCACCAGCGGCCTGATCGGGGACGGAGAGCTGCGGCTGATGAAGCCCTCGGCCTATCTGCTCAACCTGGGGCGGGGCGGTATTGTGGACGAGGCGGCCCTGGCCTGCGCCCTGGACGAGGGACGGCTGGCCGGCGCAGGCCTGGACGTGCTGGAAAGAGAACCCATGTCCAAGGACAGTCCCCTTTTGTCCATGCGCCATCCCCGGCGGCTGCTGGTTACGCCCCACATCGCATGGGCCTCGGTGGAGGCGCGCAAACGCCTGGCTGCCGAGGTGGCCGCCAATATCGCCGCGTTCCAATCGGGAAAGCGGCGGAATCGGGTGGATTGACGGGCAACGAATGCGGCGCCCGGCTGGGAGGAATGCTATATGAAAAGGTTTGTTGCGCTGCTCATATCTCTTATGCTGTTTTGTGTGCTGGCGCTTCCGGCAGCGGCAAAGGATTTGTCCGATTGTGAACAGGCTGTCTTGGATTCGCTGAAAACAGAGATCAAGACGGTGAACGGCCGGGTTCTTCTGCCGTCCCGGGACATCGCCCAAATGCGCAAATTCTTTCAGAACTATGAAATAGGAGAGGAAAGCTGCGACGTGATGCAGGAGGCGCTGGACGCCATACGGGAGGTCCTGGGGCCGCTGGATTTTAAGAGCTTTGGCGATATACCGGCTGATCAGCGGGAGGCGCTCAGGACCCAGATGCACCGGATAGCCCAAGCCATGGGCGCTTCCTTTGAGAGCGATGGGGTGCGTTTCCGGATTGTGAAGGATGGGGCTGCCGTTTTTGAGGAGAGCCTCCAGGTGATCGTGCCGGTCAAGCCGGAGGAAAATTTGGGCGTGTCCATAGCTATCGTGGTTTTGCTGGTGGCCGGTATAGGCTTTGCCATCGTCGGCTCCAAAAAATTTGAAGCAGGTAAATAGGTTCTGTTTTGCCCGTCTGCCGACCCCAGGCGGGTTTGTTTTTACGGAGGTATCCAAGTGGACAACACCGGCGCGTTTCAGCGTATTTACAGGATTGTCGAAAAAATCCCTCCCGGCCGGGTGGCAAGCTATGGCCAGGTGGCGGCGCTGGCCGGCAATCCCAGGCTGGCCCGGCGGACCGGGCAGGCCCTTTGTCGGGCGCCCCAGGGGTTGCCCTGCCACCGGGTGGTGAAAAAGGACGGCACGCTCCCGCCGGCCGACGTGTTCGGCGGCTTGCAGCGGGCCATGCTGGAGGCCGAGGGAATATGCTTTCTCCCCGACGGGCGGGTGGATATGGACCGCTGCCGCTGGCGGCCGGAGGAGATGCCCTCCGCCCTTGACGGGGAGCCGCCCCACGGCGGGAGCCAGGCGGCCGGAGGAGGGAAGATGCATGGATGAAAAAACGATGGCCCATCTGTGCGGGCTGGGACTGCTGGACTGCACCCGGGAGGAGCTGTCGGCGCTGACGCGGGATATGGAAGGCATACTGGCCTTCATGGAACGGGTGCGGTATTTGCCGGCGGAAACGAGGGAGCCGGAGGACGGCCTTCCCCTATCCGCCCTGCGGGAGGATTTGACCCGCCCCTCCCTGAAACGGGAGGACGTACTCTCCAGCGCCCCTGAGACGCAGGACGGCGCCTTTACCGTCCCGAAAACCGTATAAGGGGGATGGATATGCCTAAGACAAGGCGTCTGGGACTTGCGGAATTGTCCCGGTTGCTGCGGGAACGAAAAATATCCGCCCCCGAACTGGTCCGGATTTTTCTCTGCGCTATCGAAGAGCGGGACGGGGAGATACACAGCTATCTCACGGTCTGCAAAGAGCGGGCTGAAAAACAGGCCGTGGCGGCCCAGCGGCTGTTGGACAGGGGAGAGGGCGGCCCGCTTACCGGTCTGCCCCTGGCAGTCAAGGACAATATTTGTATCAAGGGTGTGGAGACCACCTGCGCCTCTCGGATGCTTGCAGGCTTTATGCCGCCCTATACGGCTACGGCCGTGGAGCGGCTGGAGGCGGCCGGCATGGTGGTGTTGGGCAAGACCAATATGGACGAGTTTGCCATGGGCAACGCTTCTGCCACATCCGCCTTTGGGGGACCGCGCAATCCTCTGGAGCTTACCCGCTCGCCCGGCGGCTCGTCCGGGGGATCGGCGGCAGCTGTGGCGGCCGGGCTGGCTCCCGCCGCCCTGGGCAGCGATACCGGAGGCTCGGTGCGCCAGCCGGCGGCCTTTTGCGGTTTGTGGGGTCTGAAGCCCACCTACGGGGCCGTATCCCGGTACGGACTGATCGCTTTTGCCTCTTCTATGGATCAAATCGGCCCCATCGCCCGTTCGGCGACCGACTGCGGGCTGCTGTTTTGGACCATGGCCGGAAAGGACCGGCGGGATATGACGTCGGTGGATCTGCCCCTCGAAGGAAGGGCGGCGCCCGATCATGCCGTTATCGGCCTGCCGGAAGAGCTGTTTTCGCAGGAGATAGCAGAGACGGTCAGGGTGTGCGCCCACAAGGCGGCCAAGACGTTTGAAAAAATGGGCTGTAGGCTGCGCACCGTCTCCCTGCCCAGCCTGCGGGCGGCCCTGCCGGCCTATTATCTGCTGTCCTCCGCCGAGGCGGCCTCCAATCTGGCCCGATACGACGGCGTGCGCTACGGCGTCCGACAAGCGGGGGATAGCTTTGCGCAAATGGCGGGCGGGACCAGGCGAGCCGGTTTTGGACGGGAGGTCAAACGCCGCATTCTTTTGGGGAATTACGCCCTGTCGGCCGGGTATTACGACGCCTATTACCAAAGGGCGCAGGCCGTCCGAGAACGGCTGCGGCGGGAGC
>DXVY01000196.1 GCA_019417145.1 Clostridiales bacterium | reverse complement strand
ACCACCCTTAGCATCAGCCCTCATAAGGACGCAGAGCGCCTGAACCGTATCGGTCGAGAAATGGGGGAGAAATACGGAGTACCCTATCTGTATTCCGACTTTAAAAAGAGGGATGGATTTAAGCGCTCTACCATCCTGTCGGCGCAGTACGGCCTCTACCGACAGGATTACTGCGGCTGTATTTTTTCCAAGGCTCAGGCCGAACAGCGTCGGAGCCAGGCAAGCGAGAAATTAGGCTGATGCGGTGCCTGCATTCTACCTGCATTCTATTTTTTCATACAAAAAGGGGACCGCTCTGCGAAGCGGTCCCCTTTGCTTTCGGCTACGTTAATCCTCGTCGGGCTCGTCCGGCATATTCCAGTTGTGCCATACGTCCTGCACGTCGTCGTTTTCCTCCAGCATATCAATCAGCTTTTCCATTTTTTCCACGGCCTCGGCATCGGTCAGGTCTACCGTGACCGACGGCACATAGGCCACTTCGGCGGACAGGTAGGGAATACCGGCCTTTTCGATGCCGTCCCGCACAGCGCCCATCTGGTTGGGGTCGGTGACGATCGAGTAGACGTCTCCGTCCGAATTGAAGTCGTCTGCGCCGGCCTCCAGGGCGGCTTCCATGACGGCGTCCTCGTCCCGTCCCTCGGCCTCCACCACGATCAGACCTTGGCGCTGGAATTGAAACATAACCGAACCGGGCTGTCCCAGGTTACCCCCGCATTTATCAAAATAATGCCGGAGGTCGGCAGCGGTGCGGTTGCGGTTGTCTGTGAGCGTTTCGACCACCACGGCCACGCCGGAGGGACCGTATCCCTCATAGGTGATCTCCTCGTAATCGTTGTTGTCGTCCCCGCCGGCGGCCTTTTTGATGATACGCTCAATGTTGTCGTTGGGAACGTTATTGGATTTGGCCTTGGCGATAATATCCCGCAGCTTGGCGTTGTTATCCGGATCAGGACCGCCGGCCTTGACGGCCATGGCCAGCTCCCGGCCGATTTTGGTAAAAACCTTGGCGCGCTGCTGATCGGTTTTCTCTTTTTTGCGTTTAATCGTGCTCCATTTGGAATGTCCAGACATAATCTGTTCGCCCTTTCCCATGTGATAATAAAAAGAAGGCGGCGCTATAACGTCAATAGGTTGGCGGCTCTTCCTGCTTTTTTATTATCATAGCATAAATAGCCCCGTAAGACAAGGGGGCGCGGAAGGGTTTGACAGGGCGGGACGGCGCATATATAATAAAGAGGCGGTTTGCGTAAACAAGGTGCGGCCTGGCGCGGCCGTCTATCTGACGAAAGGCGGGGAATATATGGAGCTGGACAAAAGGACCGTACGCAAGATCCTGCTGATCATCACCTTTGCCGTGCTTTTGCTTGTTTGCTTGCAGAATTTTTCTGGCGTCCTATCCTTCTTTGGATGGGTTTTCCGCCTCCTGTCCCCCTTCCTGATGGGACTCTGTATCGCCTTTATCCTCAATGTGCCTATGCGGTTCATCGAATCCAAGCTTTTCCCGGACCAGCCGCGAAAGCGCAAGAAAAAGGTGGACGCTGGAAATACGGAGGAGGCGCCGTCTGCCAAAGCCGGCTGGGGAAAAAGCTCTCGCACTATTAAAATTCGGGAAAAGCTCCGCCGACCGGTGAGTATGGTCCTGGCGCTTACCGCTGTGACCGGCGTAATTATCATTGTGCTTTTTCTGATTCTGCCCGAACTGGGTCGGACACTGATGTCTCTGGCAGATCGGGTGCCTACGGCGATCAGTGATTTCCAAAAGTGGCTGGCGGGGCTGGTGGACCAGTATCCGGAATTGTACCAACAGCTGATGGCCATACAGGTGGATTGGCAACAGATCGGGTCCAGCTTGGTTTCCTTCCTGCAGAACTGGGCGTCCAGCGTGTTGGGCTCCACGGTGAGCGTGATCACCTCCGTAGTGACCGGCGTGATCAATTTTATGCTGGGGCTATTTTTTGCCCTGTACGTGCTCATACAGAAGGAAAAGCTGGGGCGGCAGGTGCGGCGTGTTCTGTATGCCTTCTTGCCGGAGAAATGGGCCGACTGGATTTTGGCTGTGGGCAGGCTTTCCAACCAGACCTTCTCAGGATTTCTGTCGGGGCAGTGCTTTGAGGCGGCTATCCTGGGTACGCTTTTCTTCATCTCCATGAGTATCTTCCGGTTTCCCTACGCGCTTATGATCAGCGTGCTTGTGGCCTTTACCGCTCTGATCCCCATTTTTGGCGCCTTTATCGGCTGCATCATTGGCGCGTTTCTTATTCTCACGGTCAATCCCATGCAGACCATTTGGTTTGTGGTGATGTTTATTGTGATCCAGCAGATCGAGGGCAACCTGATTTATCCCCATGTGGTGGGCGGATCGGTGGGCCTGCCGTCTATGTGGGTGCTGGTGGCGGTGACTGTCGGCGGCAGCATTATGGGGGTTCTGGGTATGCTGGTGTTTATCCCCCTGTGCTCGGTCATTTACGCCATCTTCCGGGAAATGGTCAACCGCCGTCTGGCAGAGCGCCGGATCGAAACAGGCAAGCTGGTAAATGACGCGGCCGCCGGTCGCAAACGCAGACGGGTTTTAAAGAAAAAATCATAAAATGAAGTCCGTTCCCACGGGAACGGACTTCTTTGTTTTTGCCGGAACCAAGCCGATGCGGGAAGGCCCTGCCCAACCGTATCCTTCTATTTTGTCATCACGCCGCCGTCCAGCTTCAAAAGAATAAGAATCTGATCCTCTGCCAGGGTCTCGGTATTGATATAGACCAGGACCTCTTCCTCTTCCAGACCCTTGCAGCGAAATTCGTAGCAGTATTTTTCCGCGCCGCCGCCGGTGGGAATTACAGCCAGGGCGGATGACTCCACCGTCAACACCGGGCTGAGGACCGCCCGTGCCTCGGCCTCGCTTTTGGCAGGGGATGACAGCTCCCGCTCCCTATGGTTCATCAGATATCCTCTGGCCTCGTAGAAGACGATCTCCCCGTTGTCCAGCGCTACGCCTACCTTGATCAGATCGGGGTAACAGATCACGCCGTTCTGGGTATAGGCGAAGTTGATGACGCAGACGCCCTCGTCGGTCATATAGTAACTTTCCTTAAAGCCGCTGAGCCCTTTCTCATCCAGCCAGGTCTTGCCCTTTTCCACTGCGTCTTCATAGGAAAGCACCTCTTCTCCGATGCTTCTGGGATTGCGCAGATAGACGCCGTAGCCGCCGTTTTTGGTCACCGACACCACCGTGTCTCCGTAATGAAAGCCGAAGGAGGGCATGACGCCGTCCTCGTCCCCGTCGTCCTCGATAACCGACGCGGGCACGCCCAGCAGCTCAGCGGCCTTTTTGCGGCCCTCTTCTCGGCTGATGGCAGGCTGGTCCTGGGTCATGGTGGGCGTCTGGTTCAGTATATGGTCGGAAAAGGGGCCGTCGTAGATCAGGGTGGGATAATCGGTCAGGCTCTCGTCCGCGTCGGTCGGGGAGGCCCGGAAGCCCGAAGCCGCGTCGCCGCCGTCCTCGGGGAGGTTGCTCAGGGCGATGGCCGTCTGTACCTCGCCGGCCCATAGACGGCCGTCCTCATATAAAGCGCGCATGTCGTCTACACGGGCCGAAAGGTTTTTGGCTGTATCGGACAGGCTGATCAGGTTCTGCCGCTCCTCATCGGTGACCTTGCCGCCCTCCACCGTCTTTTTGGACAGGGACATAGAGTAGTCGCCTACCTGGGATAAAAACTTGTTGATGACGGTCAGCTCCCCACCGCTTTCCGGCAATTGGGAAAGGGCGGATTTGGCCGTTCCCGATTCCCGCCAGAGCTGGGCCGACAGACTGCTCATCTGGGTGGGGGTTGCGCAGTAGATGCCTTTTTCCAGGGCAATGTTGATATTGTGGAGGGTGCTGCTCAGATCCTCCAGCCCCCGCTGATAGGTATATTCCAGCT
>DXVY01000195.1:3492-3920 GCA_019417145.1 Clostridiales bacterium | reverse complement strand
CGAAGGCCGCGCCGGGATCCAGCTCCAGCACGGTGCGGCCGCTGCCGCCGGGATAGGCCTCCCAGCTGGGGCGTATAACCAGCCGTTCCCCCACCTCGGTGCATTTGAAAAACTGCTTCCAGTTGTCCGCCCAGTCGCTCTCGGCCACCTGGTTCTGTGTGAGGACGTGGGGCACCCCGGCCGCGTCCAGCTGGGCCTCTAAATACAGAAGGGCCTCGGCGGCGTTTTCCTCCTGGCTTATATAAATATGGATGCGGGCCTTATCCCGATCCTTTTGCAGCAGCTCCTGGTCAATAAGATCGATATGGGCGATTTCCCTGGCGCCCTGCTCCAAATCCGAATAGTCCTCGATATAGATGCCGTAGGGCACCACCATGTTGGCGACCGCCTCGGCGGAATTCACCGTAAACCGCACAATATCACACCCA
>DXVY01000195.1:0-3482 GCA_019417145.1 Clostridiales bacterium | reverse complement strand
GCCATATTGGCGATGTCGGCCGCCGTATCGGCCTTCTCCACCGGCACCTGGATAATCAGCTCGGTCCAGTCCATTCAAGCTTCCCCTTTTATTACAGGCGATACGCCGACGGTCTCTCCCGGCCGCCGGCGCTCCTTCCCCTTTTAATCCTCAATGGCCGCCTTTTTGGTATTGACCGCCCGGATCCTGTCGTAGATTTCCTCAGGGAACTTCTTGTTCCGCTCGTAATCGTACATGCCGTTGCACTCCTGCTCCACGTCGTAAAGCTGGGTATAGCAGAAAGCGCAGATGTTCGGGTTGTCCAGCAGAGTCGCGGTCAGGCCCGTATACCGGTCGGCCAGCTCCTCCACGCTTTTGGGCTGGGTGCCGTAGCCCCATCCCTCCCGACGCTGGTCGCCGATCCACCAGGTGCCGCCGTATTCGCTGACAAAATAGGGCTGGCCCTCGTACTTCTGCCGATCGGCAAAGGTGACAAAGGGTTCCCCGCCCTCCTTCATGGGCGCGTAATGGGAAGCGAACTTCTCCACGTCCTGCTCATAATCGTGAACGTCAAAAATATCGGTGACCACATGGTAGTTGCCGCTGGTATCGATGACCGGGCGGGTATGGTCCACGGCCTTGGTGGCATGGTATATGGTGGAGAGCACGGCGTCATCCTGTCGCTGTTTGACGTCCCAGGTTTCGTTAAAGGGACACCAGCCGATGATGGAAGGATGGTTGAAATCCCGCTCCAAGCACTCCATCCACTCGGGCAGGAAATTGCGGATGCCCTCGCCGTTATACATTTCCATGCCCCAGTTGCCCTGCTCGCCCCAGCAGAGATACCCCAGCTTGTCCGCCCAATACAGGAAGCGGGGCTCAAAAATCTTCTCATGCAGCCGGGCGCCGTTGAAGCCTACGGCCATGGAAAGCTCGATATCCCTTTTCAGATCCTGGTCGGCGGGAGCGGTATAGACCCCCTCGGGATAGAAGCCCTGGTCCAGAACCAGGCGCTGAAACACCGCCTTGCCGTTGATATACATGGCCTTGTGATCCCAGGTGACGCTGCGCAGGCCAAAATAGCTTTCCACCTTATCGGTGCAGTCGCCGTTTACATACGTAAGGGTCAGGTCATACAGGCGGCCGCAGCCCGGCTCCCACAACTGCTTTTCGCTGAGCGGCAGGTAGGCCATCAGGGTATGACCGGTCACCGGCAGGGTAACCGCCCCGGTGTCCCTTCCCTCATAGGAGGAGGCCAGGGTGATCTTCGCGCCGGACGCCGGGGCGGTCACGTCCAGCTCCACCGTAATCGAGCAGGTGTCGGGATTGGGATAAATTTTAAAGCCCTTGATATAAGATGCGGGGCGGCGCTCCAGCCAGACGGTCTGCCAGATGCCGGTGGTGCGGGTATAATCGCAGCCGCCGGAATAATAGTTGTTACACTGCTTGCCGTGGGGCTGTCGGCCGGAACGGGTATGATCCTCGGCGTAGACGGCCAGGGTGTTTTCCCCCGCGGCTAAATAATCGGTGACGTCAAAGGAAAAAGAGGTGTATCCACCGGTGTGGGAGCCCACCTTCTTTTCGTTTACATAAACTTCACAATAATAATCCACTGCCCCAAAGTGCAGAACGGTCCGATCCCCTTTCCAATCCTCCGGGACGGTAAAGCCGCGGCGGTACCAAACGGCGTTCATAAAATCCTTATACTCCACGCCGGACAGCTTACTCTCGGGACAAAAGGGCACGGTGATCTTATGATCATAACGGGCGGAATTCAAATACATCTTGCGCTCCCGGCCGCTGCATCCAAAGTCAAAGGCGAAATCCCACGGGCCGTTCAAGTTCACATAACCCTCGCGCACCATCTGGGGGCGGGGGTATTCGGGTCTGGGTGTGTTCATATTTCTCTCCTCCATGCATATATTCCGGGGGACGGGCTTGTCCCCTTTACAGACAGGTTGCAGGGTACGGGCCGGGCACCCGGCGCAAACGTCCCCGTCGGGTTCGGGGGCCGCACCCGCCCTTATACGACAAAAAGGCCACAACAATCCAATATGCGGCGTTTCGCAAATCGATTCTTGTGGCCTTCCCTGTATCCAAATTTACCGACGGTTGATGATCTTCATCACGTCGTAGTAATCGTCCTCTTCCGCGTCGCTGCTGCTGGAGGAAAGGATGCTCTGGATATCCTCCGCGGCGCCGCCGGCGGCCTCTTTCTTGTCCGCGGAGCCGGCGCCGGTCGCGATGACCGTCACCCGGATCTCGTCCTCCATGGTCTCGTCAAGCTGGGCACCCCAGATAATATTCGCGTCGGGAGAAGCCGTCTTGGCGATGATGGAGGAGGCGAGCTCCACCTCTTCCAGCCCGATGTCCACCGAGCCGGTAATATTGATAATCACGCCCTTGGCATTCTCCATAGAGGTCTCGATCAGGGGACTGGTGATGGCGGCCTGGGCGGCCACCTCGGCCTTGTCCCGGCCCGAGGCGCGGCCCACGCCCATGTGGGCATAGCCGGCGTCCTTCATGACGGCGGTCACGTCCGCAAAGTCCAGATTGACCATTGCGGTCACATTGATCAGCTCGGAAATGCTCTGCACGCCCTGGCGCAGCACATCATCCGCGCACTCAAAGGCGTTGGCCAGGGTGATCTTCTGCTCGGAAACGAACTTCAGCCGCTCGTTGGGAATGACCACCAGGCTGTCCACATGCTCTCTGAGCGCGGCGATTCCCTTCTCGGCCTGGTCCATCCGACGCTTGCCCTCAAAAGCAAAGGGCTTGGTCACGATGCCCACCGTCAGGATGCCCGCCTCTTTGGCAATCTGGGCCACAACAGGCGCCGCGCCGGTGCCGGTGCCGCCGCCCATGCCGGCGGTGATAAAGACCATATCCGTGCCCTTCAGGGCCGCGGCGATCTCATCCCGGGACTCCTCGGCAGCGCGTTGCCCCTTGTCCGGGCTGGCCCCGGCCCCCTGGCCCCGGGTCAGCTTCTCGCCGATCTGGATCTTATGGGTAGCCTTGGACAGGTACAGCGCGGCCTTATCGGTGTTGATGGCCACGAATTCTACGCCCTTTACGCCGTCCGCCACCATGCGGTTGACCGCGTTGCCGCCGCCGCCGCCCACGCCTACGACCTTTATCTGCACCACATCGGCCAGTTCGTTAGCAAGCTCAAATGCCATTTTCATCATTCCTCCTGGTTTATGCGCTTGATCGCTTTATCCAAGTTATTTACAGTAACACACATATGATATTACCATGATTCTGCGGGAAATTCAACAACCGAATCCATTATTTTCAAAAATTTTTTCGCAAAAATACGCTGGATTTCCCCTTTTTTCCTCCGCGGGAGGTACAAAGCGCCGCTTTTCCTGCTTTACGCCGACCATTCCCCGCCTTTTTCCCCGCTTTTCTTCCCGGGGCGGGCGGCAGGCCGGGATCGGTTTCGGTCCACACCCGCCCGTGGCCCCGGCCGGTTATCCGGAAGCCGACGGCTGGTCTCCAGC
>DXVY01000194.1 GCA_019417145.1 Clostridiales bacterium | reverse complement strand
GTCTGATAGGCCCAGGTGTTCTCGTTGATGCCGGCGGCCAGATTCACCGTCCGCAGCTTCTCCCCGTTGACATACAGGCTCACGGTCTGGGTCGCGCCTGTGCCGTTGGAGTAGCGGAGCTTGACCCCGTACTTGGCCTCTGTGGGCACGTCCACCGTAAAGGTGACCGCATCCCCCCCGGCCAAATCCGCAACATAACCGGCGCCGTGGTAATCATCCAGGGTGTCGCCGATCTGGGCGCCGCTGATCTGGGCGTCCTCCGCTTCATACAGTTCTTTGAGCACGGGTTGCTTCACCTCTTGCGCGGCATCGTCCGCTTCCGCCGCCACTACCGTAGTCGGCAGCCCGCCGGCGGCCGATATGGCCATTGTCGCCGACAGCAGCACGGACAACCATTTCTTCTTCATTGCTTTGCCTCCTTTGATTCTGCTACCCAAATGTTGGTTCTGCACCATAATTTGCGCTTAGAACCTCCCTACATTGACATGATACATAATTTTTGTTATGATAGGAAGGGAAAAACAAGGGTATTTACTGACAAAAACTGATGTGTTCTTTTAGAACCACATGCATACAGGGTGAATGGAATGAAACCGTTTTTTGAACTGCACCAGGACATCAACAACACCATCGACTGTTTCGCCAGCGAGAACAACTTTTGTTATCCGCATTTTCACTCCAACATAGAGATCCTTTATGTGCTGGAAGGGGAAATTAAAATCACCATCAACGGAGAAAGTCGGCTGTTGACGGCCGGCTGCGCCTCGGTGGCCGGCAGCTTTGATATCCATTCCTACAATACCCCCTCCTATTCCAGGACTATCATATTGATCATTCCCACCGACCTGATCAACAGTTTCCACGTCTTAACCCGCTCGGCCTCCTTCGCCTGTCCCTTTATGGAGCCCGGTTTCCGGGACAAGGATATGCGCAACGCCATGGAGCAGCTGGTCTCCTTTTCAGATGTGCGGGACTCCCTGATCGCCAAGGGATATATTTATGTCGTGCTGGGAATCCTGACCGAACAGTTGGGGCTGTCCAACACGGTCAAGAAAGAATCCGATCTGGTCATCCGAGATATCCTGATCTATCTGGAGGAGCACTATCTGGAGGATCTGACCATTGAGGAACTGGCCCGGATCTTCGGCTACCACAAGGACTATTTGTCCCGCCTGTTCAACACCAGCATCGGCGTAGGCTTCAGCCATTACATGGGCATCCTCCGTTCCCGTCACGCCGCCATGCTGTTGCGCAACAGCGACCTCAATCTGGACGAAATCGCCTATCAGTCCGGCTTTAACAGCACACGCACCTTCTACCGGGCCTTCCAGAGCTTTTACAATGTCACCCCTTCCTCCTACCGCAAAGCCAACCTGCCGGAAAACGACGCCGATCGGGAGCTTACCGGGGCCGGCTTCATGCGGAGCCGCAGCCGCCAGGCCGAACTGTCCCCGGCGGCGCAAGACAAACAATCATAAAGGAAGATCGTATGAACTGGACCCAGCTTTTGGCCCCCGACCGGGCCAGGCCCTCCCTGCGAAAGAAAAGCGCAGACGGACGCAGCGAATTTGAAAAGGATTATCACCGGATCATCGGCAGCGCCTCCTTCCGCCGGTTGCAGGATAAGACCCAGGTGTTTCCCCTGGATAAAAGCGACTTCATCCGCACCCGGCTGACCCATTCCCTGGAGGTTTCCTCCTTTGCCAAGAGCCTGGGGCAGTCGGCCTGCCGGGCGGTACGGGAACGGGGGCTGGATCCCCTGCTGGATGAACGGGCGGCGGCCGACATCTGCGACGTGCTGCTCTGCGCCGGCCTGATCCACGACCTGGGCAACCCGCCCTTCGGCCATTTCGGCGAGACCGCCATTCGGGAATGGTTTGCCGACAACCTGCCTGTGCTCACCTACAAGGGCGATCCGTTGGAACGCCGCCTATCCCAGGCCATGCGCCAGGACTTCCTGCACTTTGAGGGCAACGCCCAGGCCCTGCGGCTGGTCAGCCGTCTTCATTACATGGTGGACGAGCACGGCATGAACCTTACTTACGCCCTGCTGAACGCCATCATAAAATACCCCGTCCCCTCCACCGGCATCGATAAAAGAAGCGGAGATATAAAGACCAAAAAGATGGGGTACTTTACAGCGGAAAAGGATCTGTACCGTCAGATAACCGCGGCCACCGGAGCGGCTGGTGTTCGCCATCCCCTAGCATTTTTGCTGGAGGCGGCCGACGATATCGCCTACCGCACCGCCGACATTGAGGACGGACTGAAGAAGGGCATGCTTTCGGCGGGCATCCTTCTGGAGGCCCTGCGGAGGCATACGCTCTCGGATCTCTCCGACCGGGATCGGGAGGCCTACTGGGAGCTTGTGGAGGATCTGGACAGGCGGCTGGCCGACGCCGTCCAAAGGGGCGTGGCCCAACCCGAGCAATACGCCTTGCAGAACTGGCTGGTACGGGTACAGGGCAGGCTGATCTACTGCGCCGTGCGGGGTTTTATCAGCCACTATGGGCAGATCATGGAAGGGTCCTATCCCCACGACCTTTTCCACGGTTCCTTTGGCGCCGACCTGTGCCGGGTGCTGGGGGATGTGGCCCTCCGCTATATTTTCCGAAGCCGTCCCATCCTCAAACTGGAAATCGCGGCCCACACCATCCTCTCCTTTCTGCTGGACAGCTTTGCAAAGGCCGCCCTGGCCTTTGACTCCGACCTGCCCATGTCGGAGGTGGACCGCCGCCTGATGGACATCGTATCCGACAATTACAAAAACGCCTATCGCAAACAGGCGGCGGGAAAAAGCGAGGACGAGCGGCTCTATCTCCGGCTGCTGCTGGTCACGGACTTTATCTGCGGTATGACCGACTCCTACGCCAAAAGCCTCTATCAAGAGCTAAGGGGGATCTATTGATCTGCCGCCGTCCCCAAAGAGGTAAGGGAACCTGCAAAGCCCTCGGACACAGTCTGATCCCGACTGCGTCCGAGGGCTTTTTTGCGTCCGGCCCCGGATTTACAGTTCCAGCGTCTTGGTGGCGATATTGCGGGCAAAGGCCCGGTCGTGCTCCACAAAAAGCAGGGTGGGCCGGTATTCCAGCAGCAGCGCCTCGATTTGCATTCGGGACTCCAGATCTATATAGTTCAGCGGCTCGTCCCATATATAGAGGTGGGCCGGCCGGCACAGGCTGGCGGCCAGCAGAACCTTTTTCTTCTGGCCCGCGCTGTAGCCGGCCATATTTTTTTCCAGTTGGGTCCTGGAAAAGCCCAGCTTGCGCAGGATGGTGTAAAACAAGCTGCGGTCGATTCCCTGCTCTCGGCTGAAATTCGCCAGGTCGCCGGACAGGGCGCCGGCATCCTGGGGAACATGGGAGACCACAAGGCCGGCGCCTATATCCACCAGCCCGGTCACCGCCGGACGGTCGGCCGCGCAGGGCAGAAATAGCTTCAGGAGGCTGGATTTCCCGCAGCCGTTTTTGCCCCACAGGCAGATCCGGTCTTCCCTCTCCACCGTCAGGCGCACAGGACCGCACACCTGCCGTTCCCCGTAATACAGGCGGACGTCCTGTAGAACGGCCAGTCGCGCGCTCCGGTAGGACAGGGGGGACAACTTCAGCTCCTCGGCCGTTTCCACATCCTTGAGCAGCCCGGCCTTTTCCTCGGCCGCGGCGGTCAGCCGCCTCTCCAAATTCTTGGCCCGGCGCATCATCTTAGCCGATTTATGGCCAATATAGCCCCTGTCCGGCCGGAGCCCTGCGTTGCGGACCCCTTTTTTGGTGCTCTCCACCTTGTCCGACCAGCCGGACGCCTGGCGGGCTCCCTGCTCCAAGCGGGCAATCTCCCCTTGAAGCTTCTTATTCTGCATACGTTCGGCCTGATCCCTTAGCTGCTTCTCCCTGTACCATACGGAAAAATTTCCCTGGGTCAGGGTGATGCCGGCCT
>DXVY01000193.1 GCA_019417145.1 Clostridiales bacterium | reverse complement strand
GAATGCCGGCCTTCTTTTCATTATATGCCTTCATCTTGGAAAGATCGCCAAACTCCTCCTTGATCCACTCCAGCACCAGACCGGCGATATAAATGGTGTAGCAGGGCGGCGTATTAAACATGGAGCCGTTGTCGGCGTGGGTCTGATAGTTGAACATGGTGGGGGTGATATCCATGGCATGGCCGATCAGGTCCTCACGGACGATCACGGCGGTCATGCCCGCAGGCGCCATATTCTTTTGCGCGCCGGCGTACAGAACGCCGAACTTGGACACGTCGATGGGCTCGGACAGGATGCAGCTGGAAATATCGGCCACCAGGGGCACATCGCCGGTGTCGGGAAGCTGGGTAAAGCGCGTGCCGTAGATGGTGTTGTTCATACAAATATGGAAATAGTCCGCGTCCTTTGTAAAGGAGGCGGGATCCAGCTCGGGAATATAAGTAAAGGTCTTATCCTTGGAGGAGGCCACGACATTGCACTCGCCGTACCGCGCCGCTTCCTTATAGGCCTTGGTGGCCCACTGGCCGGTCAACACGTAGTCGGCCTTCCTGCTGTTGCGGAACAGGTTCAGGGGCACCATGGCGAACTGAGAGGAAGCGCCGCCCTGCAGGAACAAAACCTTATAATTTTCCGGAATCTCCATAACCTCCCGCAGCAAGGCTTCGGTGCGGTCAAAAATAGCCTGGTATTCCTTGGAACGATGGGACATCTCCATAACCGATTCGCCGGTGCCGTTATAATCCAGCATCTCGGCGGCGGCCCTTTTAAGCACGCTCTCGGGCAGCATGGAAGGCCCCGCGCTGAAATTGTATACTCTTGCCATAGTACATCCCCACTCTCAAATATAATTCGTCAGCTCACGACGAGTAATGTCTTCATTATAGCCCTTTTCCCAAATAAGTCAATAGGTTTGTTAATATTTTGTCAATCTTTTTTCCCGCATTCTTTTTGATCGCGAAAAACTTGTCTATGTTTTTAACAATCTTTTTTCTAAACCAATCGCCCAACCGAAAAAAGGCCTGTGACACCGAGGCGTCACAGGCCCTGTTGCAGAGGATCGCCCTGCCGGGGACATAGAAAGCTTTAGCTTTCGGTTCCTTTTGGGTCCCCTTTCTTTTTCGCGGCCCGCAGGGAGGCGAGCTCGTATACTTGGTCGGCGACGCCCGCCACCTCTGGAGAATGGGTAACGACGATTACGCATTTTTCCTCCTCGTGGGCCAGGCGGCTGAAAATATCCATTACCTCCTCCTGCGTGCTCAGGTCCAGGTTACCTGTGGGTTCGTCGGCCAGGATCACCTCCGGGTCATAGGAAAGGGCCCGGGCGATAGCCACGCGCTGCTGCTCACCGCCCGAAAGCTTCAGGATGCGCCGCCGCGCCAAGGTTTCGTCTAAGTCCACCTTTTCCAGCAGTTCCATGGCCCGTGCCCGCTTGTCCCGAATCTTCTTGCCTGAGGCGCGCATGGAAAGCTCTACGTTTTCCACCGCCGTCAGGTGCGGCAGAAGGTTGAATTGTTGGAAAATGACACCCACATACCGGCTGCGGTATTGATATCGGTCGATCTTTTTGACGTCCTTGCCCTCATAGAGTATGGATCCGCCGGTGGGAGAGGCCAAACCGGACAGCAGGGACAAAAGGGTGGTCTTGCCGGCGCCGGACCGGCCCACAATGGCGTAGACCTTTCCCTTTTCAAAGGCGTAGTCGATATGATCCAGCACCTTGACGCGACCGTCATAGGTATAAGAAATATCTTTTAGTTCTAAAACAGACATAATTTTCTCTCCTTTCCCTTTAAGCCCGGTTGGACAGAATCTTCAGCGGCTCGTACCGCAGCACAAATACAACGGCGGCCAGGCTGGACACAATCGTAAGCCCCACGCCGATGCCCATAAGCTGCAACAGAATGGTAAAATCAGTGGTGGCGTTTATCTTATCCATATAGGTCACATCGGCGCCGCCGGCGGCGATGTCCAGCATGGAACCGCCGGGGCCGCTGGGGCCGCCGCCCAGACCGCCCTGCATCCCGCCGGGCGCGTTATCGGGCGCGTCGTCAGGCCGGCCAAAATTCTGGTTTTGCGCCTGGGTCTGGGACTGCATTTGCTCCACCTGGGAGGCAATAGGCTGTTGGAGACCGGCACGCTGGCCACCGCGCCTATGCCCGCGCCAAGAATGATGGCGACCAGGGTGACGCAGAGCAGCTCGGTGACAAATTGCAGGGCGACCTTCCCCTTTTTTACGCCGATGGCCGTGAGCACGCCCACCTCGTACTTGCGTTCTCGGATGTTGAAGACGTTGATGACAATAAGGATAATAGCGCCGATGGCCAATATGATCCAAAGGAGCGTGGTGGCAAATTTGGACAGGTTTTGCAGCGGCACCAGGCTGGATTCATAATTGCTGGCGTCGGCCGAAACCAGAGAATAGTATTCCGAAAGCCCCATTTCGGTCAGGGCGGCCGAATAGGCCTCATAGGACGCCTTATCCGCGAAAACATAGGTGCCCGCCACCTGTCCGGTCAGCGCGGTGCTCCTTTCATTGCCATTGTCGTCGGTGGTAGTGGTGGCCACGGCGGCCGAATTGTCCAGCACGGTCTGTAGGGCGGCCGCGCTGGTACAGATCAGGTTGGCCGGGTCCTGCGAGGTGGAAAAGCGCATCTGGCTGCCCGCTTCGCTGGAGCTGGCGTCGGTATAGATGCCCGTAATGGTAAAGGTATAGGTCTCCTCCTCGTTGCTGGGGTTACAGAGGGTCAGGGTGTCTCCCACCGCCAGCCCGTTGAAGGCGGCCAGCTCGCTGCTGATCAGACAGTTCATATCCGCGGCATCCACAGAAAACATCTCGCCATCGGTAATTTGGGAAGTTCCGCTTACAAATTTATCCATAGCCTCCTCGGCGCTGTAGCCGGTCACCGAGAAATCCCCCATAGCCATGCCGCCAAAGGTGGCGGGACCGCCTCCCCCGCCGCCTGCGTCTCCCCTGCCGCCGGGCATATCCGGCATGTCGCCCTGTAAGCCGTACGTTTCCTGAGAATCGCTGGTCTCCTCTTCGGTCTCGGTGCTGTAGGGCTCTATATCACCCGAGGCGCTGAGGGACAGCGTTTGGGTATAATAAAAGTCCTTGACCAAATCGGACTGGGCGTAACCCTGTAGTTCCTCCAGGCTGAGGTCCTGATACTGCGCCATATTCTCCCGCATGGCCGACATATCCGGCCGGCCGTTTTCCCCCGTCTCGCTTCCCTCCTGCATGTCCTCCATCATCTTTTGGCGGTCCAGGGTAATAGATGCGGTTATGTTAACCTGATCCAATCCCGCCTCCTCCGCCTCCTTGGCGGCCTTTTTGATAGACAGGGCGATACAGCAGGATACCGCGATGGTCAGGACAATAATTCCGATTAGAATATTTCGCCCCTTTGCGCGGGATATGCTTTTGAGCGCGTTTATGATTACCAGCATACGAAGTTCCTCCTTTTTGTGTTCTGCGCCTATTCTATCCCGCTATTGTGTAGGCCGGGGGGCCGCCTTGTGATGGTTATGTGAAAATCTTCTGTTTTTTTGCACTGTTAAAAAAGGAGAGCGACAAAAAAGGACGCTGCGGAAATATCCACAGCGTCCCGAAAATCTATAAACAACACGGAGAAAGCTTCCTCGTTTAATAGGACTTTGGAATCAAGAACCCGATCAGGATCCCCAGCAAAACACCCATCAACACTTCAAACGGCCGATGGCCCAAAACCTCCTTGAGCTTTTCCGGCTTCTCCTCATGCTCCTTGTCCAGCTTTTCCACCATACGGTTGATGACCTTGGCCTGCTGTCCCGCATGCCAACGGACGCCTGCGGCGTCGTACATGACGATGGCGGTCACCACGACCGAAATGGCAAAGGCCGGTGAGGAAACAGACTGCACCCTTCCAACCATAACTCTGTCTCTTATACACATCTGACGCTGCC
>DXVY01000192.1 GCA_019417145.1 Clostridiales bacterium | reverse complement strand
AACGTGTAAATTATAAAAAGATTAACAAAAATTTAAAAAGAATTTGAGGGATGAAACATGAAGAAGCTAATCGCCTTGGCTTTGGCCGCGATTATGGGCCTGAGTTTGTGCGCCTGCGTGGGAAGCGTGCCCGCCAATACGGTATTCAGCAAGGATGACCTGGTAGGAAAGACCATTGGCGTACAGACCGGCACCACCGGCGACATTATGCATGCCGACGAGTACGAGGATCAGGGTTCCACCGTGGTGCGCTACAACAAGGGAATGGATGCCGTGATGGCTTTGCAGCAGGGCAAGGTGGACGCTGTGATCATCGACGCCGAACCCGCCAAGGCTTATATTGAGGGCAAGGAAGATCTGATGATTTTGAATGATAGGTTCGATCCTGAGGATTATGCTTTCTGCGTGAAAAAGGGGAACACCGAACTGGTGGAAGCCATCAACGGCGCTTTGGCCGAATTGAAGGCTGACGGTACCCTGAAGGCCATTATTGATAACCATATCGGCGAAAACGCCGGCAAGAATCCCTATCAGTCTCCTGAGAATGTGGACCGTTCCAAGGGAACCCTGACCATGGCCACCAACGCCACCTTCCCGCCCTACGAATCCACAGAGGGGGATAAGATCGTGGGTATCGACCCCGACATCGCCCAGGCCGTCTGCGACAAGCTGGGATATTCCCTGGAAATCACGGATATGGAATTTGACGCCATTATCCCCGCCGTCAACTCCGGCAAGGCCGATTTTGGCGCCGCCGGTATGACGGTCACCGAGGAGCGTTTGCAGAATGTGGACTTTACCGATACCTACGCAACCTCCACCCAGGTAATCATTGTCAGAAGCAAGTAGGAACCCTTTTGCCAGAAGAAAAAAGGCTGTCAACCCGGCAGCCTTTTTTGTGTCTGGGATCCCTGTGAGGGCTGTCGGCCGTTTGCAGGGGCGCACTTCAAATAAAGGAGATGAAACCTGTGAGTGGTTTTGCTGAATGGTGGCAAACGGCCGTGGTGGACCAGTTCTATCAGACCTTTATAGAAAAAGATCGGTACCTGATGATCCTGAAGGGGCTTGGGCAGACCTTGCTGATCACCCTGCTTGCCGTGCTCATTGGCTTTTTGCTGGGATTTCTAATTGCAGTCGTCCGCTCCACCGCTGATAAGCAGAAGGATTCGAAAAAGGGAAATCCCTTTTTGCGTTTCTTGCTCCGCTTTTTGAATGGCTTATGCAAGGTTTATCTTACCGTGTTCCGCGGCACGCCGGTTATGGTGCAGCTCATGATCTTCTATTTTGTCATCTTTACCAGCTTCAGCGGCGTCAACGGCGTGTTCATTGTGGCGGTGCTGACCTTTGGACTGAATTCCGCCGCCTATGTAGCCGAGATCTTCCGGTCGGGCATCATGTCCATCGATGCCGGCCAGTTCGAGGCCGGCCGCAGCCTGGGTTTTGGTTACGCCAGCACCATGATCCACATCATTTTGCCCCAGGCGTTTAAAAACGTGCTGCCTGCCCTGTTCAACGAATTCATCGTACTTTTGAAGGAGACCTCGGTAGTCGGCTACATAGGCGGCCAGGATCTTACCCGCGCCGCGGATCAGATCAGGAGTCAGACCTATCAGGCCCTTTTCCCATTGGTCAGCGTGGCCATTATTTATCTTATCGTGGTCATGGGACTGACCAAGCTGGTTTCCATGTTGGAAAGGAGGCTGCGCACCAGTGAGCACTGAAGCCTTGATTACCGTTAAGGATCTGCACAAGCATTTCGGCGAGCTTCGCGCCCTGGACGGGGTGAGCACCGAAATCAAAAAGGGAGAGGTCGTGGTTATCGTCGGCCCCTCCGGCTCGGGCAAATCCACCTTCCTGCGTTCTCTCAATCTGCTGGAGGAACCTACCAGCGGAGAAGTGATTTTCGAGGGCGTGCCCATCACAGATCCCAAGGTGGATATCAACAAGCATCGGCAGAAAATGGGGATGGTCTTCCAGCAGTTCAACCTTTTTCCCCATATGACCATTTTAAAGAATATGACCATCGCCCCCATAAAGTTGCACGGTCTTTCCAAGGAGGCGGCCGAGGTCAAGGCGATGGAGCTGCTGCGGCGCGTGGGGCTGGATGATCGGGCGGCGGCCTATCCCTCCCAGCTTTCCGGCGGACAAAAGCAGCGGATCGCCATTGTCCGCGCCCTCTGCATGGAGCCGGACGTCATGCTGTTCGATGAGCCCACCTCCGCTCTGGACCCCGAAATGGTGGGGGAGGTGCTGGCGGTCATGCGCGACCTGGCAAGGGACGGCATGACCATGGTTGTGGTCACCCATGAGATGGGCTTTGCCAAGGAAGCCGCCACCAGGGTTATCTTTATGGATCATGGCCAAATGATCGAGGAAAATACGCCGGACCTGTTCTTCAGTCACCCCAAGACCGAAAGGTGCAGGGACTTTTTAAACAGCATTCTGTAAAGAGCACAAGAGCCGTCGCGTCCTTTCGGATCGCGACGGCTCTTTTCCATGCTACGGCTCATACGTGCTGAGGATATCCATGGCCACATCCCGGCGGCTGATCCGGCGGTCCATAGCCGTCTGTTCAATATACCGGTGGGCCTCCGGCTCGGTCATATCCCGATACCGGACCAAGGCGCATTTGGCTCGGCTGATGTACCGCATATCCTCCAGCTTTTGCAGCAACTGCCGGTTTTTCTTTTCCAGGGCCATGCGTCGGTGCCGGGAAACCTGAATCAGCCGCACCGCTTGTATAAAGGCCGGCTTGGTTACAGGCTTAGACAGGACAAAGACGCCGTACTCTTCCACGCCGGCGGCAATCTTATCCGCGCTGGCGGCCGCTGCCAACAGAATGACGCCCGCGTCGCTGTTCTCCACACAGTGCAGGGACAGATCCCGACCGGATTCATCGGATAGCGGCGCGTTGATCACTACCAGACTAAAGGACAAGGAGACCAGCATGCGCCGGGCTTCTCCGGCGTTTTGCGCGCAATAAATCCTGCCGAAACCGCCGCCCTTGAAGAGGGAGGCCAGCGCGTCTTGTTTTCCCTTCTCGCATACCAGCAATATGCCTTCCAACGCAGGTCCCCCCTTTTCACACAGATTAAGCGCTTCATATGCGGTCAAAATACTGTCGAATTTCATACTCACGCCGTCTGCCGGCGTTATCATACTGGCTGAATTCCATCCGCTTTTGCCCAATGTAAGGCTCGATGAGCTGTTGGGGTAGGACCCGACGGATAAAGGCGCTGGATTCGGCTATGGCCAGCGCGTCCCCAAGGGTGCGAGGCAAAGCATCCAGACCATGCCGCTCCAGATCCTCTACATAGGTATTGAAATCGGAGGAAGGGGGGAGGGGTAGTTTCTTTTCTATTCCCTCCAACCCGGCCTCCAACAGCAGGGCGATGGTGAAGTAGGGGTTGCAGGAAGGATCGGGGGAGCGCACCTCAATGCGGCTGTCCCCGCCGGTCGCGGCGGGCACCCGCACCAGGGTAGAGCGGTTCTGACAGGACCAGTTGACCGCCGCCGGCGCCTCGCTTTTACCCAGACGCAGATAGGAGCCGGGCAAGGGATTGGCAAAGGCCGTGATTTCGGCGATATAACGTAGGATGCCCGCCAGGAGGCCCGCCGCCTGTTCTTGTGGATGCAGGGCAAAATCCTCAAATAAATTTTTATCGTCCTTATAGAGGGATAGATTGATGTGCAGACCGCTGCCGCTGACATCCTCCAAGGGCTTGGGCAGGAAGGATGCGAAAAGGCCGTTTTGGGCCGCAATAGCCTTGACGGCCGTCCGCAGGGTCATGAGATGATCGGCAGCCCGGAGGGGGGAGGAGCAGTGAAAATCAATCTCATTTTGGCCGGGCCCCTGCTCGTGGTGCGAACGTTCGGGCTGAATGCCCATTTCTTCCAAGGCCAGGCATATGTCCCGACGAACATTTTCTCCCCGGTCCATAGG
>DXVY01000191.1:2007-3950 GCA_019417145.1 Clostridiales bacterium | reverse complement strand
GAGTGACGAGACTTGACCCCTTGTCCTCTTGTTCCCTAACCAAGCGCTCTACTAAACTGAGCTACACCCCGAAATAATTGATTTAAATTCTGGTTTTTTGAACCCGAAGCGCTTGGTTAAACTCCTTTTAAAGCACTTGGTTCATCCGTTTTGATAGTATAGCATACCCGGCAATAAAATGCAAGCAAAAACGTCGCAAATATGGTGTATGGAGTCATCGAAATTTACGTTATTATATTCATACGCCTTTTCCTTTTGCATAGCGTATTTGTTTTTTCTGATTTTTGTGTAAAATTAATAAACTTGCTAAAGGGCCCTGGGCGGGGCCCTTTAGCAAGTTTGTGTTTATGCAATAGGCGGTGACTCTGGCGGATTGTTAGAGGGGGGCTCTGCCGGCGGTTGTTCTTCCCTTTGCTGGGGATCCAGCGGAACATGCGCTTCTAAAGCAGGATCCTCCACCGAGATCTGGGACGTCGTTCCCTGAACGCTCTCCTCCATGATCGGCTCCTCAGGAAGGGCCGGCACTGTCAAGCGCTCTTTTCTTCTCGTATACAACACCAGAAAAACAAGCAGGGCCAGGGAGATGAGGGAGATGAGGGCGCCGGGGATGAGGCCGCGGGGGAAGAAGGACAACACAATATCGTGTTCACCCTGCGCCACGTCGAAGGCCAGCATGGCCCCCGCGCGCTCGTCCTCCACATCCGTTTCTCCCACGCCGTAGGTGTCCACCTTCACACCGTCCACCGTGACTGTCCAGCCGGCATCATAGGGAATGGAGGTGAAGACCGCGCCGTCCTCCGGCGCCGTCAGTTTTCCGTCGATACGACTGTCGCTGAAGCTGGACACCTGCATGCCGCCGGCGGACAGAGTCTGCATATCCTGCTGCAGCACCGCGTCGTCCATAATGGCCACGTAAATATTGCCGGTGGCCGCCGATTCGGCGCCCACGGTAACGCACACCTCATAATCCGTCCCCAAAGTGCCGGCGTCGATGATATACGGCTCGTGAGGGGTAACGGTCCAGCTGTCCCGAGTTTCGCCCGTGTCCTTGTTCCGCACCGAGACGCTGATGTCCTTGGCCGCGCGGCAGTCCACATAGATAAAGCCCTGGCCCTTTTTGGTGACCGGCGCGGTGAAATCGGCCGAAGCGGTATCGCCCACGGGGTTGACTGAAAAATTGTAAATCCCGCCCACGCTGGCCATATCCATGCTGCCTTCGTCCACCTCGATCGCCTGGAACTCATACAGGTCGGCATAATTGCCGGTCATGGCGGAGAGCAGCCCGGACTGAGAGGTGAAGGGGTTCCAGGCGTCGGCCGACCAATCCCGGATACCGGCCTTGACAAAGTAGCCCACCGGCAGCGCCATGGTGTTTTCATAGATATAGAAGCTGCTCGATCCTATCTGCACGCTGTCGATTTTTTTAAGCTGCGGATGGCTGCTGAGATTGATGTTCAGCGCCAGATACTTGATGCCGAACAGGGAATCGACCGGCGCCACAAAGCTGTGGTACAAATAGCTGTTGACTCCGTTGATGGCATAGCCTAGGCTCCCCATAAACTTGGTGGTCTTATAGGAATTGCTGGAGGCAAACACGCTCAGACCCCGGTAATGATACAAGGCGGGATCCACCGTGGTGCGGCGGGGGAGCTTTTCCATACGGTAAAACGCGCCGTCCGACTGGGCGTCCCCGTACCGCTTCATCTTGTCCACCGCCGCACGGCCCGCGGCGGTGATGTCGTTATCCACATAATCGATGTGATCGGTGTAATACTCGTTGCCGTTCAATGTCTTGAAGGTATCGCCAGCCTGGAAGGTCATTTCCGCCGTCACCACCACAAGCAGCAGCGCCACGGCCGTTTTTACACGCAGATGGCGGCGGGAGACGAAGGCGAGGATCCCGACGTACACCGCCACCAGCAGCAGGCTGACATAAATGGAGG
>DXVY01000191.1:0-1997 GCA_019417145.1 Clostridiales bacterium | reverse complement strand
AAATGGAGGTGAAGCCATACGCCTCGTCGCCAAACCGATCCTCGATCATCAGGTAAGCCAGCAGCCCCACAAAGGTGCCGCCGACCTGCTTCAAGGAGATATCCTTCAGGCGGGTCAAGGTTTCAAAGGCGATAAGCAGGAGCACAAAACAATACAGGAAGGAGAAGCGGTAGGGCAGGTCGTTGGGGGCGTGGAGGCCATGCCAAATCAAATCCATCTGGTTGACCACCAGGCTCAGCGCCATGACCGCCAGCAGCCCCAGATAGGCCGCCCGGCGGCGCAAGGGAATCGACCGGGTGGTAGCAAAAACCGGCAGCAGGACAACGGACAGCAGGCCGCAGTACAGATTGGGCAGGTTGCCCGACCGGATGGTGGGAGATGTTTCGTACAGATGCCGGCCCAACAGATTGAAGATATCGAAATTGGCTTTGATATCCGGCAGGGTGCCGCCGGCGGCCGAGGTCTGCCCCAGGGCCATGGCCACCGGGATCAGCAGGAACATGGCCAGGCCGCCGCCCAAAGCGGAGCCGACCACAAAACGAAGGAAGGATTTGGCCTGCCGGCCGGCTTCCCGGCGCTTGCGCAGGAAATAAACCGCGTAGTACAGCACCATGAACAGGCAAATCATGAATCCGATATAATAGTTGGCGTACAGGGCGTACGCCAGGGACAGCACGTAGGTCAGGAATTTCCCCGTGCGCATCATCCGCTCAAATCCCAGGACCACCAGCGGCAGAATCATCACGCAATCCAGCCACATGATGTTCCAGGAATAGGCCAGCAGGTACATCATCATGGAGTACATGATCGCCACGATGCACACGCTCATATCCCGGCGGCGGTAAACATATTGGAGACAGGCGGCGAACAGCGCTGCCGTCAGGGCGTTTTTCAGCAGGGTGATGACCAGCAGAGCCTCGGGCAGCAAATGCTCGGGGAACAGCACCAAAAGCAGGTTGAAGGGGCTGGCCAGATAGTAGGCAAACAGGGGCAGATAGCTGCTTCCCAGGCCCACATGGAAGGAATACAGCGGGCTGCCGCCGTGCAGAAGCATATCCCGCAAATCTGCCAGAAGGGGGGCGTATTGATGGTGCATGTCCACAATCAGGCCGGTTTCCACCCCGACCGGCCACATGCCGAGATACGCGTAGGCCAGGGACATGCAGACAAGGCCGAGCAGGCCGGCCATCAGCGGATAGAACCACGCTTTGCGGGCGGCCTCCGGCTTGTTGGGATCCTGCGTGGCAATCCCCAGGAACAGAGTGATCAGGGCGGCCAACAGCCCGGCCATGCCAATGGGATACACCCACTGCTGCGCGGTAGTGCTCAGCCCCGTATCCTCCCGCAGCAGCATGAAGGCGGCCAAGGCGGCGATCAAAAAGATGATGGCAAGCACGCATCCTTTGACCAGCTGGAACGTCGAAATGGAGGAAAGACTCGTCTTTTTCATAGCGGCATCCTTTTTCATCGTAGTATGGCGGCCCGTTCATCCCGCCGGAATTCATACAGGCACAATTATACCATACATTACCGGTGCAAACAACCACTAAACGGCGGGCAGACAAGCAAAAGGCCCGCCGTTCTCCAAGGAGAACGGCAGGCCCGGCGCAGTGAAGAATTATTCGATCGTCACAACGTTGCTGATCTTATCGACGCGCTGTTTGCTGAAGATGTTCTTTTCCGCATAGAAGGTAACACACAGACGATAATCGGCATGCATGAGAACACGGAGGTCCTCTTTAGTGAAGGAGAAGCGGTTGGTGTTGGTGGCAAAATAGTCGTCGAACTGAATATAGTCTTCCCAAACGTGGTTGTCCGTATTGAACTTCTGCAGCTTGAAATCCACGATGCCGATTTTTTTCACGACCTCCAAGGATTCCGAGGAAAGGGTAAAGGACAGGGAGCCGCCCGTAAATTGATTGTCATGATAAAAATCAATCCCATAGTAGGAAAGCAGGGCCGCACGGGGTGCCGCCTCGCCGGCAGCCACCTCACTG
>DXVY01000190.1 GCA_019417145.1 Clostridiales bacterium | reverse complement strand
AGCGTCAGATGTGTATAAGAGACAGATATATGTATATGCAATGGAAAAACGCGGCGTGTAAATATATAATATATACATAATTTACAGTTTTACCCCTTGGGAGGTAGTGAGTATGCGAAGAATTCTTTCCCTGTGTCTGTCAATATTGTTGTTGGGTTGCGCCTGTCTAGGCCCGAGGTACGCGGCGTATGCGGCGCCGACCACCCTGGCCGCCGCGCCGGCAGACGAGGACGGATCGGCGCTTTGGCTGCGGTATCCGGCGGTGGAGCGCGGGGCGTACAGGGATGCGCTTGCCGGCCTGGCAGGCGGGATCGCGGTGGATGAAGACGGGCAGGTGACGGCCACGGCTGCGGCTGAACTGCAAAAGGGGCTTGGCTCCTTCCTGGGCCAGGAGCCGCCCGTTACCCAGAGCCTGGAGGCGTCGGGCATATTGCTGGGCACCGGCGCCAATCCCGCCATAGTGGCGGCGGTTGGCCGGGATACGCTGAATTCCCTGGGAGAGGAAGGCTTTGTGCTGCGAAGGACTACCCTTGGGGGAAAGGATACGCTGGTGGTGGCCGGCGGTGGGGAAAGGGGGGTGCTGTACGGCGTCTTCCGGCTGCTGGAGCATATCCAGTGCCGCCGTTCCCTGGAGGATTTGGATCTGACCGACCGGCCTTCCATTCAGTGGCGGGTGTTGGATCAGTGGGATAACTGGAACGGCTCTATTGAACGGGGCTACGCGGGAAGTTCGATTTATAAGTGGTCGGAACTCCCCGACAAGGTGGACGGCCGGTACGCCGATTTTGCCCGGGCCAATGCCTCGGTGGGTATCAATACCATCGTCATCAATAATGTAAATACCCAGTTCGACTATTTAAAGGCCGAAAACCTGGCAAAGATCGCGGCCGTTGCCGACGTTTTTCGGGATTATGGCATCCGGTTGGCCCTTTCGGTTAGGTTTGACAGCCCTATAGGCCTTGGGGGACTTCCTACCGCCGATCCCTTGGATGAGCGTGTGGTAGAATGGTGGGAGGACAAGATAGAGGAAATCTACGCCTATATGCCGGACTTTGCCGGCGTGCTGGTCAAGGCGGATTCGGAGGGCCAGCCTGGCCCGTCCCAGTACGGCCGCACCCACGCCGACGGAGCCAATATGTTCGCCGCTATATTGGAGCCCCACGACGGCATCGTCATGTGGCGCACCTTTGTCTACGGTCCGGCGGCCGAGGAGATTTCCTCGGATATCACTCTGCAGCAGTACGGCTTCTTTAAGCCCCTGGACGGCCAGTTTGCCGACAATGTGGTGGTGCAGAACAAAAACGGCCCCAGGGACTTTCTGCCCATGGAGCCGGTGGCGCCCCTGATTGGCGGCATGGAGCGGACCAATGTGGGAATGGAGCTACAAATCACCCAGGAATATACCGGTCAGTCCACCCATCTGTGCTATCTGGTGCCCATGTGGAAGGAATACCTAAGCTTTGATACAAAGACCGATTCCCTTTATGCCCATACGGCGGAGGGAACCACGGTGGATAAGGTGCTCGACGGCACGGTATACGGCCGGCCGGTGAGCCTGATGGCCGGCGTCGCCAATATCGGCAGCGATGTAAACTGGACCCGGCTGGAGCTGGCCCAGGCCAATTGGTATGGCTTTGGCCGTCTGGCCTGGGATCCGGCGGCGGATGCGGATGCAATCACAAATGATTGGATCGCCCTGACCTTTGGCCAGGACGAGCAAACCGCCGGCTGTATAAAGGCCCTGCTGGATGCTTCCTGGGAAATCTATCAGTCCTATACCTCGCCCTACGCCATGGGCATGACCATGGACGCGGAGCATTTCAGCCCGGATCTCAACAGCCGCAACCAGAGGGGCTATATCGTGGTGGACGCCGAGGGCGTAGGCCACAACCGGAATTCCAGCGGCTCCACCGACCTGACCGCCCAGTATTTTCCCGCCGTGCGGGCCGTGCTGGACGATCCGGATACCTGTCCGGAAGAATTGCTCTGTTGGTTTCATCACGTGCCCTATACCCGGGTGATGAAAAATGGAAAGACCCTGATTCAAAGCCTGTATGACGGCTTTTACGAGGGCGCGGCCCGGGTGACCGAAATGCGTCAGGCCTTTGCCGGTCTCAAGGGGAAAGTGGACGACGCCCGCTGGAACCGGATCGACCAGAGCTTTGCGGCCCAGGAAACCGAAGCCGTGAAATGGCGGGACGCCATGGCCTCCTTTTTCTATCAGGAGTCAGGGATAGCGGACCAGGGCGACCGGCGGGACGCCGCGGCCCTTGGAAGGCTGATCGAACGGTATACCGCCGAGCTCCCCTTCCTTACGGCCGGAGGTTATGACCAGGAGGAAATCGACCGCTTTGAGAAGGCGTTGGCCGATGCCGGGGCGGTCCTGGAAGCCTCTCCCGACCAGCCGGCGGCCCAAATGGCCTGCGCCGCCTTGGACAGCGCCTTTGAGAGCCTCTACCGCTCCGGCCCGGCGACCAAGGACAATCTGGCCTACCGCAAGCCAGCGAGGGCCCTGGTCCAAGGCAGTGCCTCCCAGGTGGAGGCCGGCCATGCGGCGTCCGACGCCAACGACGGCCTGCTCTCCACCCGGGTTAACGCCGTGGGGGATCTCTATCCCATGGAGTGGACGGTGGATCTACAGGGTGTGTTTGATCTGGACCGTATAAACGTCCTTTGGTACGACGGCAACAGCCACGGGGATAAAAAACGCACCTATACCTTTTCTTTGTGGGTCAGCGGGGACGGAGAAAGCTTCACCGAAATATACGCCGGCGATAACAGCGCGGATCAGTCGGAAAGCGACCTTTCCGTGACAGGACGCGGGCGATACCTCCGCCTGACGGTAACCTCCGGCACGGTGGGCCGCCCTTCCTTCTGGGAGGTGCGGGCTTACGGGGAGGCGGTAATTGACCGCACAGGGTTGGACGCCGCGCTGGAAAAAGCGGGCCGGCTCAAGGAGGCCGACTACACCACCTATAGTTGGAATGCCCTGGCGACGGCGGTAAAGGCGGCACAGGATCTGCCCAAGGAAGCGGGGCAGACCGAAATTGACCAAGCGGCTCTCGCAATTGAGAAGGCGATTGACGCGCTGAAATACAAACCGGCGGACTACAGCAGAGTGGACCAGGCCATAGAAAAGGCAGCGGTGTTGGATCCGGACGATTATAGGGATTTTTCCGGCGTCACGGCGGCTATCCAGGCCGTTCAGCGGGATAAGGATATCACCCAGCAGGCGACGGTAGACGGCTACGCAGCGGCCATTGAAAAGGCGTTGCGTGCGCTTGTCCTACTGGGCGACCTGGACGACGACGGGGAGGTGACCATTGCCGACGTGATGGAAGCCTGTAAGGTGATGGCCCGAGAGTCGGCGGGGACCGATCCAACAGATGAAGAAATCGCCCGTGGAGACCTGGACGGCGACGGGGAGATCACCATTGCCGACGTGATGGAAATCTGTAAGATCCTGGCCCGGCAGGGGTGAAAGAAATAAAACGCGTGTAAGTGCCGAGAAGGCGGCCGGTCCGGTAGAGCAGCGGACCGGCCGCCTTTGGCTTGCGTCGTCGCTTTATGGGGAGACCGGGATTTACCCCCTTGCAAAAAAGGGGCGGGGGAGGTAGTATAGACGGGAAGAGAAGGGGCGGCGGCCGGAAGGAGTAAGGAATATTGAAGCAGATCACCATCGGCGTGGTGGCCCATGTGGACGCGGGCAAGACCACCTTGACCGAGCAGTTGTTATACAGGGCCGGCGTCCTGCGCCAGGCCGGCAGCGTGGACCAGGGCACGGCCCAGACCGATTTTCTGGAGGTGGAGCGCAGTCGGGGAATTTCGGTCAAGGCGTCGTCGGCCCGGCTGCAGCGGGGAAATATGCAGGTCAACATCATCGATACCCCCGGACATGTGGATTTCGCCTCCGAGGTGGAGCGTGCTCTGTCGGTTTTGGATGCGGCTGTGCTGGTGG
>DXVY01000019.1 GCA_019417145.1 Clostridiales bacterium | reverse complement strand
ACCACAGATTTTTTGGGTATACTCGCCCTATTAACCATCAGATTCCATGGTTAGGCGTCATCAAGATGTAACTTTTTGGCCAATTCAGGCAATGAATTTCCCTCCTATTTTATTGGGAAAGGCTGTATCATAGACGTAAGCAAACCACCGGTCCATGTAAAATAGGAGGTATACATATGAAAAAAGCAAACAGGCTGCTGGCCGGCGCCTTGTGCGTTTCCCTGCTCCTTTCCCAGGGGATCCTGAACGGTACGGCGGCGGACGACGGAAAACAGGAGGTGATCCTGACCACCGAAGAACACATCTCTCTAGCCAGGGAGGCGGCGGCCGAGGGCATGGTGCTACTGGAAAACGACGGGGCCCTTCCCCTGCGCGAAAAGGCTAAGGTCGCCCTGTTCGGCTGCGGCCAAATCCGCTTTCAAAAGGGCGGCGGGGGCTCGGGCGACGTCAACACCCTTTATACGCGCAGCCTGTTGGACGGCATGCAGATAAAGGAGGAAGAGGGAAAGCTTTCCCTTTACCAGCCGCTGGTGGACGCCTACCAGGCATATACCACTGAAAATACGGACGGCGAATTGTCCCTCACCCAGGAGCAGGTAGACCAGGCGGCCCGGGAATCCCAAACCGCCGTGGTCACCATCTCCCGCTACTCCCAGGAGGGGGTGGACCGGAATAGCGGCCAGGGCGACTACTATTTGTCGGCCGCCGAGGAAGCCCTGCTGGAAAAGGTGCAGAAGGCCGGCTTCCGGAAAACCGTGGTGGTGCTGAATATCGGCGGGGTCATCGATACCTCCTGGTTTGAGGAGTACGACGTGGACGCCGTGCTGGTGGCCTGGCAGGCGGGTATGGAGGGCGGCCTGGCCGCAGCGGATATCCTTTGCGGCGACGTCAACCCTTCCGGCAAACTGACCGATACCTTTGCCGCCAGCTACGACGATTACCCCTGCGCCGACAGCTTCAACGAGTCCGCCCGGGGCGACTACATGAACCACACCGACGACATATTTGTGGGATACCGCTACTTTGAAACCATCCCCGGCGCGGCCGAGAAGGTGCTGTATCCCTTTGGCTACGGGTTATCCTACACCGATTTTTCCCTTTCGGCGCCTAAAATCGAAGAGAAAGACGGCAAAATCACGGTGGAAGTGGATGTGCAGAATACCGGCGAAATGGCCGGTAAAGAGGTGGTGCAGGTCTATTTCTCCGCGCCCCAGCGCAACGATACCACCGTTTTCCTGGACAAGGCCGCCAAGGAACTGATCGCCTTTGGCAAGACCGGGCTGCTGGAACCGGGAGAAACCGAGACCGTAACCCTCTCCTTTGCCGTAAACGAAATGGCCAGCTATGACGACGACGGCAAAACCGGCAAAAAATCCGCCTATGTGCTGGAGCCGGGGGATTATAACATCTACGTGGGCAATTCTATCCGGGACGCCGGAGACCGGGGCGTCCGCTATACCCATACCCAGGAAAGCCTGGAGGTCACCGAGCAGCTCACCGAACAGCTCACCGCCCACCGCCTGGAAAAGCGGCTGCGGTGGGACGGCACCTATGAGGAACTGGATCTGGCGGTCCGCCACGACCTTTCTGCCGACGGCGCAACCCAGATCGAGGGCGAGGACTACAGCCGGGCCTCAAAGGACGTGCGGGTGGAAAAAATAGAAAACGGTAATACCGAGGGACGCTGTATCGCCGGCCTTTCGGGGGGCAGTGTGGAATTTGATCTGCACGCGCCGGCCGCCGGCTCCTACCGCGTTACCCTGCGCATGTCCAACGGCCTGGGACCCATCAGCGACGCCTTCCAGGTCTATGTGGACGATACGCTACAGCCCAATATTCAGGTGGATCTGCCTGTAACCGGCAGCGGACAGTGGTATAATTTCACCGATATCAACCCCTTTATCGTCACCCTGCCTGCAGGCGACTGCACCCTTCGATTTGTAGCTGCCGGCAACTGCGGCAATATGGATTATTTGACCCTGGCGCCGGCCAACGAAAATGAGCATCTGGTCAGCCCTGCGGGAAAGACCCTGGTTGAGGCCGAGGACTACCTGTCCCTGGATCCGAACGCCCGGGTAGAGGACTATACCGAAAACGGCGGCGGCAGCTGCGTGGCCGATCTGAGCGGCTTGGACCGCTTTGTCTCCTATGGGCTGTACGCCACCGAAGCCGGCGTCTACCAGGTCACCCTCCAGGCGGCCAACGGCCAGGGCGCTATCACGGATATGCTGCGGGTCTATGTGGACGACCAGCTGCAGCCGGATGTATTCATCAACCTGCCCAACACCAGCGTGGAGGGCAATCCCTGGCATAATTACGTGGACGCCGAGCCCTTTACCATCACCCTGCCTGCCGGCTCCAGCGTGCTAAAGCTGGTGTCCAACGGCACCTGCGCCAATCTGGGATCCTTTACCCTGGAAAAGCTGGATACCTCCGGCCACCCGGTGAGCGCCATGGATCCCACCCTGATCCAGGCAGAAGATTTCTGGGAACTGGATCTTTCCAGAGCGGTTGTGGAGGATTTCGACACCGAACAGGGCAAGGGCTCCTGCGTATCCAACCTGAGCGACGCGGGCACCTATGTCACCTACAAGCTGCAGGTGGCGACCGCCGGCACATATCGGGTCACCCTGCGGGCCGCCAACGGGTGGGGCAGGGATCTTGCCAATATGATGCAGGTATATGTGGATGACCAGCCTGTCTCCGGCGTATCCATCACCGTACCGCCCACCTCGGTGCCCGGCAACGACTGGTTTAGCTTTGTGGATGTGGATCCCTTCACCGTCACCCTGCCCCAGGGCGCAACCATGCTCAAGCTGGTTTCCAACGGCACCTGTGCCAACCTGGACAGCCTGACCCTGGAGCCGGCGGATATCGGCGGCCATGAGGTCAGCCCCGATGGCCAAACCGTCATCCAGGCCGAGGATTTTGAGATACTGGATCCCGACGCCAAAACCGAGGATTTCGAGGTAAACGGCAGCAGCGGCACCTGCCTCTCCAGCATGGGGGGCGGCCGCTATGTCACCTATCGTTTACGGGTAGAGGAGGCCGGTCTTTATCAGGTCACCCTGAACGCCGCCAACGGCTGGGGTGAAATCCAGGATATGCTAAAGGTCTTTGTGGACGGGAAACAGCAGCCGGGCGTCTCCATAAAAATGCCGGGCACCGGTGTGGACGACAACCTGTGGTTTAACTTTGTGGACGTGGATCCCTTCTATGTCTACCTACCTCGGGGCGTGGTCACCCTAAAGCTCATGTCCAATGGCGACTGCGCCAATCTGAACGCCTTCACCCTGGAAAAATATACGGCGCCCGGCCAACCGGTCAGCGCCACAGAAACAACCGCCATAGAGGCCGAGAATTTCCTTTCCCTGGATCCCCGGGCCGCCACCGAGGATTTCAAGGTAAACGACAGCAGCGGCACCTGCGTCTCCAATCTGGCCGGCGGCCATTACGTCAGCTATCAGCTACAGTTGGAGCAGGCGGGAAACTATAACCTCATCTTAAACGCCGCGAACAACTGGGGCGACATTCCCAACATGCTCAAGGTCTACGTCAACGGCCGGCCCCAGACCGGCGTTATAGTAAACATGCCCAACACCGCGGTGCCCGGCAACGATTGGTTTAACTTTGTGGAGCTCGACCCCATTTCCCTCACCCTGCCCGCGGGCGCCGTTACGCTGACCCTGGTCTCGGTGGGCGATAAATGCGCCAACCTGGATTCCTTCACTCTGGAACCCGCTGCTGCCATCCAGACCGCATCCCACATTCGGATGCGCGCCGGTGCGGCGACCGTGGCGGCCGTAGAATCGACGGCGGAAACAGAAAATATGATTCTGCTCAAGGACGTGTATGAGGATCCCGATCTCATGTCCGACTTTCTGGCGCAAATGAGCGTACAGGAGCTGTCCGCCCTGGCCAGCGGCCAACCCTCCGCTATCCGCTGGAATACTGGCGGCTTCGGCAACCTGGCCCAGTACGACATCCCCAACTCTCAAATGCTGGACGGCCCCGCCGGTATCCACACCTATGAGCTGACCACCGCCTGGCCGGTGGCCACCCTGCTGGCCTGCACCTGGAACGAGGAGCTTTTAGAGCGGGTCGGCCGGGCCGTAGCCGAGGAAGGGATCGCCACCGGTGCGGATATCTGGCTGGCGCCCGCCCTCAATATCCACCGGAATATCCTCTGCGGCCGCAACTTTGAATACTATTCCGAGGACCCGCTGGTATCGGGGAAAATGGCCGCCGCCATCACCAAGGGCGCCCAGGCGGGCGGACTGGGTGTGGCCATCAAGCACTTTGCCGTCAATAACAGAGAAAACAACCGAAACGACATCGACAGCCGGGTTTCCGAGCGCGCCCTCCGGGAAATTTATCTGGAAGGCTTCCGGATCTGTGTGCAGGAGGCCAACCCCTGGACGGTCATGTCCTCCTACAACTTCTTAAACGGACAGGAAACCAGCGAGAGCTACAGCCTGCTCACCACCATTCTCCGGGAGGAGTGGGGCTTTGACGGCCTGGTCATGACCGACTGGGGCAACAACAGCTTCTTCTGGCGGGAGATCAAGGCGGGCAACAACCTGAAAATGCCCAGCGGCGATCCCAATCATCTGGTGCAGGCCGTGGAACAGGGACAGCTCACCAGAGCGGAGCTAGAGGCCAACGCAGCGGTTATCCTGGAAACCCTGATGAAGACTCATACCTTCAAGGAACGGGTCCTCTCCCCCTCCTATCTGCCCGTTTCCGCCTACGGCACCACCCGTATTCAGGCCGTGGATTACGCCTGGATCAGTTCCGGCATCCGGCCGGAAACCTGTCAGGATCCGGATAGCTTCCAGGACTTGGGCGCCCTCAACGAAAAGGAGTGGATCGAGTACAACCTGCAAGTGGAGAAGGCCGGCGATTACCAGGTGGCCGTCCGCCTGGCGGCCTTTGGGGGCGGAAGCTTTGACATCTATCTGGACGGCCAGAAGGTCGGGGCCTTCCAGAACACCCTCAACACCGGCGACTGGCAGAGCTGGCAGACCGCCGAACCCTTCACCCTCTCCCTGCCGGAAGGACAGCACACCCTGAAGCTGGTCATCACCCAATCGGGTATGAATCTGCAATGGCTGTCCTTTACCTCCCCCTATGCGGCCTATACGGTAAGCGGCAGAGTCGCCGCCGGAGATACCGGTCTTGCCGACCTGTCCGGCATCACGGTCAAGGCCTACGCCCAGACCGACGCCGACAAGGCTCACTGCCTGGCCCAGGCCGTCACCGACGCGACCGGCGCCTTTACCCTGGACAACGTCCTTCCCACCGGCGCATATCGGCTTTGCATCGACGCTCCGGACGGGGCATACAAGGCCGCTGAAATACCGGTGACCGTCGCCGACGCCGATATTACCGATCTTCTGCTGACCCTGGAGGCCGAAACGACGCCGCCTGTGCTTGTACAGGGCGACCTGGATAAGGATGGGGAGGTCACCATCGCCGACGTGATGGAGGCCTGCAAGGTCATGGCCCGCGAGTCGGCAGGCACCGACCCCACCGACGACGAGATTGCCCGCGGCGACCTGGACGGCGACGGGGAGATCACCATCGCCGATGTGATGGAAATCTGCAAGATCCTGGCCCGGGGCCAATAGGACCCGGCATGGACGCCATGACATAAGGATTCCTAAAGGAAAATCCCCGGCAGTTTTCTGCCGGGGATTTTCTTATGAAGCTTTGCAAAGGCGTGCGCCCGGCGATCAGCCGAACAGGCTCATCTGGTTGGAGTCGGGCAGGAAGTCCAGAGCGCCCACTTCATTGAGGGCCTCGATGACCGTCTTGGAAACCCCGGCGGCCAACTGTAATTCATCCTTGGAAATGAAATCTCCCTTTTTGGCCGCCTCCTCCAGGGCGATGGCGGCGTTCTCCCCCACCCCGGACAGGGAACCGAAGGGCAGGCGGATTTTCCCGTCCTCTACAATATACTTGGTGGCCTTGGACTTGTACAAATCGATGGGCAGCAGTTCCACCCCTCTGGCCAACATTTCGTTGACAATCTGCAAAATGGAATAGGTGTTGTTCTCCTTGGCCGTGGCCTCCCGGCCTTTGGCCTTGATTTCGTTCATCCGCTGAAGCACCGCCGCCCGCCCCTGGAGGGCCGCCTTGGCGTCCACATCCTCCCCCCGGACGGTGAAGTAGGCGGCATAGTATTCCACCGGCTTGTGCACCTTATACCACCCCAACCGCAGAGTGGAAATCATATAGGCGGCGGCGTGGGCCTTGGGGAACATGTACTTGATCTTCATACAGGAATCGATGTACCATTCGGGCACGCCGTGGTCCCGCATGGTCTGCTTATGCTCGTCGGTTAAGAGCTTGGGGGCCTTGCCCTTGCGGACGATCTCCATGATAGAGAAGGCCATCTTGGGCGGCACACCCTTGTACAGCAGATAGGTCATAATATTGTCACGGGTTCCGATTACGTCGGAAATGGTGCAGGTGCCGTTTTTGATCAGCTCCTGGGCGTTACCCAACCACACGTCGGTGCCGTGGGATAAGCCTGAAACCTGCAAAAGGTCGGAAAAGGTTTTGGGCTGGGTGTCCATGAGCATCTGCCGTACAAAGCTGGTGCCCACCTCCGGCAGAGAGAAGGTGCCGGTCAGGGAATCGATTTCCTCCGGCTTCACATGTAAAGCCTCGGTGGAGACAAACAGGCTGCGCACCTCGGGGTCGTTCATGGGCACCTCCATGACCGGGATGCCGGTGTACTCCTCCAGATACTTATAGATGGTGGGCACATCATGGCCCAGAATATCCAGCTTTAAGATGGTATCGTGGATGGAGTGGAAATCGAAGTGGGTGGTGACCACGTCGGAATTGGGGTCGTCGGCCGGGTGCTGGATGGGGCAGAAGTCATAGACCTCGTATTCCCGGGGCACGACTACCATGCCGCCGGGGTGCTGGCCGGTGGTCCGTTTGACCTTGGCCTTGTCCAGGGCCGAGGCCAGCCGCTCCCGCTCGGCCTTGTTCATGATAATACCCCGCTCCTCGGTGTACTTTTTCACAAAGCCGTAGGCCGTCTTCTCGGCCACGGCGGCGATGGTGCCGGCCTTGAAGACGTTTTCCGGGCCGAAAAGGGTCTCGGTGAATTTATGGGCCGAGGTCTGGTACTCACCCGAGAAGTTTAAGTCGATATCAGGCACCTTGTCGCCGTCGAAGCCTAAGAAGGTTTCAAAGGGGATGTCGTGCCCGTCCTGGTTCATATGGGTGCCGCATTTGGGGCAGTCCTTGGGGGGTAGGTCGAAGCCGGAGCCCACGCTGCCGAGTGCTTACATTTGGGACAGACATAGTGGGGAACCATGGGGTTGACCTCCGAGATGCCCGCCATGGTGGCCACGAAGGAGGAGCCCACCGAACCACGGGAGCCCACCAGGTAGCCATGGGCCTCCGAGTCGGCCACCAGCTTCTGGGCCGTAACGTACATGACCGAGAAGCCGTGCTTGATGATGGAGTTCAGTTCCTTCTCCAGCCGCTTTTCCACGATTTCGGGCAGGGGGTCGCCGTAGATTTCCTTGGCCCGGTTCCAGGTGGTGGAGCTGAGGATTTCGTCCGCCCCTTCGATGGAGGGCGGATAGTTGCCATCGGGCACGGGCAGCACGTCCCCCGAAATCATGTCGGCGATTTTGTTGGGATTCTGGACCACCACTTCAAAGGCCCGCTCCTTGCCCAGGTAACTGAATTCCTCCAGCATCTGGTCGGTGGTTTTTAAATACAGGGGGGCCTGCTGGTCGGCATCTTTAAACCCCTGGCCGGCCATGAGGATACGGCGCAGGGCCTCGTCCTTGGGGTGCAGGAAATGGACGTCGCCGGTGGCCACGGTCATCTTGCCCAGCTTGTCCCCCAGCTTGATGATGGTGCGGTTATAGTCCATCAGCTGCTTTTCGGACTGCACCATACCTTCCCTTAGCATAAACTCGTTGTTGCCCAAAGGCTGGATTTCCAAAAAGTCGTAGAAGTCGGCGATTTTTAAAAGCTCTCCCCAGGGCCGGCCGCCGGACACCGCCCGGTAGAGTTCCCCCGCCTCGCAGGCGCTGCCCACCAGCAGCCCCTCCCGGTGCTTCATCAGCACGCTTTTGGGCACCAGGGGGAATTTATAGAAATTGTGCAGATGGGCCTCGGATACGATTTTATATAGATTCTTCAGCCCCACCATATCCTTGACCAGCAGGATCTGGTGATAGCGGGGCAGCTTCTTGATGTCCCCGCCGGCCAGGGCGCCGTTCAGGTTCTGGACGTCGGCGCAGTCCGCCCGCTCGATGGTCATATCCAGCAGCCGGTCGAAGATGGCCGCCAGGATATTCGCGTCGTCCGACGCCCGGTGGTGGTTGAAGTTTCCCAGATTCAAAACCTTGGCCACTGTGTCCAGCTTGTGGTTCTTGCAGTCGGGCAAAAGGCTGCGGGCCATGACCACCGTGTCGATATAGGTGGGGTCAAAGGCGTAGCCGCACCGGCCGCAGGCGGCGGTGATAAAGGAGATGTCAAAGGGGGCGTTGTGGGCCACCAGCACCGCGTCGCCGCAGAAGTCCAGGAAGTTCTTGACCGCCTGGGCTTCATTCGGCGCGTCGGCCACCATCTGGTCGGTGATGCCGGTCAGCTCGACGATTTTGGCCGGAATGGGCATGCCGGGGTTGACAAAGGTATTGAAGACCTCCCCGATTTCCCCGTCCCGGTACCGGACGGCGCCGATTTCGGTCAACCGGTCGTTTGTGGCCGAAAGGCCGGTGGTCTCCACGTCGAAGACCACATAGTCCCCCTTGATGGGCATGGACTTTTCTCCCACCAGGGCGGGCACCAGGTCGTTGACAAAATAGGCCTCGCAGCCGTAGATCACCTTGAAGTCGCCGCCGGCCTTGCGGATGGCCTTGACCTCGTTCATGGCCTCGGGATAGGCCTGCACCACCCCGTGGTCGGTGATGGCGATGGCCTTATGCCCCCAATCATAGGCCTGCCGGATAATCTGAGAGGCCGGGCTGACCCCGTCCATGGCCGACATGTTGGTGTGGCAGTGGAGCTCCACCCGCTTTTCGGCGGCCTCGTCCATGGGTACGTACTTGTCCACCACCGAAATATCCCGGGGATTCAGCACATAGTCCTTCTCCCACTCGTCGTTGACCAGGGCCCCCTTGACCAGCACGCAGGTGCCCGGCTTCAGGCTGTCCAAAGGCGGCAGCTTGGCGTTCTCCACGTACATCTTGATAAGAAAGGAACCGGTATAGTCGGTGATGATGATGTTCACCCGGTGCTTGTTGCCGGCCTTGGTGGGGGTCTTTTCATAAGAGAATACCTCGCCCCAGACGATCACGTCCCCGAAATCGGGGTTGACGTCCTTCATGGGGGTGGGGCGGCCCTTGATGGGCCGTCCCCAGATAGGTTGGGCGCTCTCCAGGTAGATGGGCAGACCGTCGGCGGTTTTTTCGCTCCGCTTTTTGGGGCGCGGACCGTCATAGGCCGGCGCTTCGGCCGCTTTGGCCGGGGCAGACGCCGCCGGCCGGGGCGCGGCGGGCTTTGGCGGGGGCGCTTTGATCTCCACCTCGTCCACTTGTCCGTCGAAAGCAATGGAGATATCCAGGCCAAACTGCCTTTTTACCACCCGCTTTAGCCGCACATCAAAATCCGTGGACTGGATGGAGGCAAGGCCGCCGTACTTTAGGGTGATGGTGAGAACCCCATTCTCATATGTATAACCGGCTCCGTTAAAAAAGCCGTTGAGCACGGCGTTTTGCAGCCGGATTTCCTCCACCAGCTCGGCGCAGTAGCCGGTGGTGAAGGCCTCGGGCGGAAAACTGGGTGCAAACCGGCAGGACAGCAAATGCAGGGCCGACCGCAATTCGCCTGCGGCCCTGTCCAACATGGCCTTTTCCACCGCCCTGGGAAAACGAATATCCGCGGCCAGGGTCCGGCCCTCTTTCTCCACCGTAAAGGAGGTAAGCTGCCCCTCCCCCAGCGCGGCCATCACCTCATCGCTCACATAGCCGCCGAACATATCCGAAAATTTAGCCGTCGCCATTCTTCCACCCAAATTCCTTTCCGCCGTTTCATCTGTTTTTTCCTGCCGGATTCATGGGAATCCGCCGTCTCCCCAGCCGCCTTTGAAAATACCTTTATCCCTTGACCGACCCGTGCGCAAATCTCGCAGACGGTTTCGCGCCGACCGTTAAACCAGAGAAACCGGCAGCTTACAGCTTTTCATTTCTTTTGTTAAAGCTTTTCAATTTCCTTCATAAGCGCATCCAGAAGATCCTCCTCGGGCACCTTGCGCAACACCTGGCCCTTGCGGAAAATCAGGCCGCAGCCATCGCCGCCGGCCACCCCCACGTCGGCCTCTTTAGCCTCGCCGGGACCATTGACCACGCAACCCATAACAGCCACTGTAATGGGCTTTTTGCAATCCCGCAGCGCCTCTTCCACCCGTCCGGCCAGGCCGATCAGGTCGATTTTGGTCCGTCCGCAGGTGGGGCAGGACACAATGCGCACCCCGTCCTGCCGGAGCCCTATCGCCCGCAGCAGATCGATGCCGGCCCGCACCTCCTTCACCGGCCGGTCGGTCAGGGAAACCCGGATGGTATCCCCGATTCCCCGCAGCAACAGCCCGCCGATGCCGGCAGCCGACCGCAGCACGCCCATCCGTTCGGTGCCCGCCTCGGTGACGCCCACATGCAGGGGATAATCGGTTCTCTCAGCCGCCAGCGCATAGGCCTTGTACATGGTGGGCACATGGGAGGCCTTCATGGACAGCACAATATCCGTAAAATCAAATTTTTCCAAAAGGGAGGCGTGGTACAGGGCGCTTTCCACCAGGGCCTCGGGGGTGGGCGCGCCGTATTTGGCTAAGATTTCCTTTTCCAGCGACCCGGCGTTTACCCCAATGCGGATGGGGATGCCCTTTTGCCGGCAGACGTCGGCCACCAGTTTCACCCGGTCCTCGTCCCCGATATTGCCCGGGTTGATGCGGATCTTGTCCACCCCGGCGGCGGCGGCTTCTAGGGCCAGCCGGTAGTCAAAGTGGATATCAGCCACGATGGGAACCCCCACCGTCTCCTTCAGCCTTTCGATCAGGGGCACCGCCTGCCTGTTCGGTATGGCCGCCCGGATGAGCTGGCAGCCCGCCGCCTCCAATTCCTTGGCCTGCCGCACGCTGCCCTCAAAATCCTCCGCCGGACAGTTGAGCATGGACTGCACGGTCACCGGCGCGCCGCCGCCTATGGGCAGCCCCCCTACCAGCACTCGTTTTGTCTTTCTCTCCATAGCAGCGTCCTCCACAGCCTCTGTTTTTACATCCTCTATACGCGCTTACAGCCGCAAGCCAAAGCTTGCGGCCGGTGCGCGGCGGACTCTATCCCGCGAACAGCTGATAAATGTCTTTAAAGGAAATCAGGAGCATAAAGCCCATCAGGATCAAAAAGCCCACGGCGTGGATGACCCCTTCATATTTTTGCGGCACCGGCTTGCGCCGGATCATTTCAATGACGATGAACAGCAGCCGTCCGCCGTCCAACGCCGGCAGGGGCAGCAGGTTGAAAACTCCTAGGTTGATGGTGATCAGGCCGATCATGGGCAGAAGATTGAAAAAGCCCGCCTTGGCCGCCTCGCCGATGGCCGCCGTCACCCCCACGGGGCCGGAGACCTGGCTGATGCCGTATTTGCCGGTGACGATATCGATCAGCGACCACCAGACAATCCGGCCGTAGGAAAGGGTATTCTTAAAGGCTTCGGAAATAAAGGTCAGAGGGGTCTTTTCCACACCCTCCACATAGAAATCCACCGACACCACGTTGATGCCCTCCACCACTTCGGTGGCAAAGGTCACATCGTTCAGCTCCACCTTTTCCCCGTCTCTTTTTACAACCAGATCCACCTTGCCGTCGTCGGGGATATTGGAAAAGGTATAGCTTAAATCATAAGTGGTAAAGATCCGCCGACCGTTTACCTTTACAAATTCGTCCCCCTCCTGCAAGCCGCTCTGCTGGCTGACCGCGTTCTCCTGGAACTGGGCCACCGTGGGAACGGCAAAGCGCTCTTGGGGGATGAGCATGATCATCATAATGACAAAGCCGAACAAAATGTTGAAAAAAGCGCCGGCGGCCGTAATAATGAACCGCCGCCAAGGCTTTTTATTGCAAAAGGCCCGCTGGTCGGCGCTCTCCTCATCCTCGCCCTCCATGGCGCAAAAGCCGCCCAGGGGCAGCAGGCGCAAAGAGTATTCGGTCTCCCCCTTGCCCCACTTAATAAGCTTGGGTCCAAAGCCAATGGCAAAGGAATTGACCCGTACGCCCATGAGCTTGGCGGCCAGGAAATGCCCCAATTCATGGATGAAGATCATAAAAAGGAAGATTAAAACGGCCACCAGAATGGGCCAGACCACGCCCCATATGGATGCAATGGAAAGTACCTGCGGCGTTATAAGCCATCACCCGTTTCTATACTATATTGCGCCCTTCCCCGCCGGACACCCGCTTTTCGCCGCAAAGCGTATCCCTTCAGCCCACATGCTCCCGGACATAGGCCCGGGCCGCTCGGTCGGCCTCCAGAATATCCTGGAGGCTGGCCGCGGACACGGCCCTCTGCCGCTCGGCCGCCGCAGCCACCAGCTCGCCGATTTGCAGGAAGGAGATTTTCTCCCGCAAAAAGAGGGCTACCGCTTCCTCGTTAGCCCCATTGGCCGCCGCCGGCTTGAGCCCTCCGGCCCTAGCCGCCCGCAGGCAGACCTCCAGGCAGGAAAAGGTCTCATAGTCGGGCTCATAAAAGGTCAGCTTGCCAATATCGGTCAGGGAGAGTCCCCTGCCCGGACAGGGCAGCCGCTCCGGATAGGTCAGGGCGTACTGGATGGGCAGCCGCATATCCGGCGCTCCCAACTGTGCGATCACCGCCCCGTCGGCCAGCTCCACCGCCGAATGGATAATGCTTTCCCTGTGCACCACGATCCGGATATCGTCCGGACCCACACCAAAGAGGTGGCAGGCCTCGATGACCTCCAGCCCCTTGTTCATCATGGTGGCGGAATCCACGGTGATCTTGGCGCCCATGGACCAGTTGGGATGCTGCAACGCGTCGGCCGGGCGAATGTTTTGGAGGTCCTCCCTCTTCATGCCAAAAAAGGGGCCGCCCGACGCCGTGAGGATGATTCTCTTGAGGGCTCCTGACGGCACGCCCTGTAGGCACTGGAAAATGGCCGAATGCTCGCTGTCCACCGGCAAAATGGATACGCCCCGCCTGGCGGCGGTCTCCATGACCAGCTCTCCCCCGGCCACCAGGGTCTCCTTGTTGGCCAGAGCCACCGTCCTGCCGGCCTCTATGGCCGCCAGGGTGGGCCGCAGGCCGGCAATGCCCACGACGGCGTTTAAGACCACGTCGGCCTCCTCGGCCGCCGCCTCGCAAACCCCCTGGGGGCCGGAGAGCACCCGGGTCTCCGTGTCCGCCACCCGGACGCGCAGGGTTTCGGCCGCCCCCTTTTCCACCAGAACCGCCATGCGAGGTCTAAACTCCCGTATCTGCTCCTCCAAAAGCTCCAGATTGCCGTAGGCCGTCAGAGCGGCCACCTTCCAGCCGGCAGCCCGGGCCACATCCAGCGCCTGCCGGCCGATGGAGCCGGTGGAGCCCAATATGGAAATGGTTCTCATCAAATTCTATTCACCTGCCAAAGGGATTATCCTCAACCGATCAGAGGAAAATAATCCAACGCCGCATAGAGCAGCGGCGCGGTTACCAGAAAGCTGTCAAACCGGTCCATTATGCCGCCATGACCGGGCATAAGGTTGCCAAAATCCTTCAATTTGCAGTCCCGCTTGATATAGGAGGCGGTCAGGTCCCCCAGCATGCCGGCCAGGGACAGCAGAGGCGTGAGGATAAGCACGGGCAGGTACAGCACCGCGCCCGTCTCCAGAAAAAACTGCTGATAGCCAAGGCAGATCAGAACAGCGGCCACAAAGCTGACCACAAGTCCCCCTATAGCGCCCTCCACGGTCTTTTTGGGGCTGATTTCGGGGGCCATTTTATGTTTACCAAAAAATACGCCCACAAAGTAAGCCCCCGCGTCGGTGATCCAGGCGGCGTTGCAGGCCAGCGCGAAATAGAGCAGGCCGTTTTCATCATGCAAAAGGGCGGTCAGGGTATTGAAGGCGTAGCCTAAAAGGGCCGTAAAGGTAAAGGCCAGGGCAGCCTGGATAGGGCGCACCTCCCTGTGCCGCAACAGAGACAGCCCGAATAAAACCATGCCCAACAGCATGGTCACCGCCGTCATGCTCACCGGGATGGCGCCGCCGTATACAAAGGGCGCCCCCACAGTGTAAAGCGCGCAGGCCAACAGGAGGGGCCACCAGGTCACATAACGGGTCACCCGAAGGATCTCCCAGACCGCCAGCAGGTTGCACAGGGTAATACAAATATCCACCAGGTAGGTATCTCGCAGAAAAAGGACCACCGCCAGGACGGCCAGACCAACAGCCGCCGTGATGATTCGTTTTTTCATAAAAAACCGTCCTTTACGCCGCCTCGTTCGGGCGCATGTTGATAGTAGTATAGGAAGGAAAAAATAATTTAAACAGGGCAGGGCCTCTAAACGCCGCCGAATCGGCGGTCCCGGCCGTTAAAGGCCTCAATGGCCCGCATCAGATGCTTGCGGTTAAAATCCGGCCACAGCACATTTGAAAACCAGAACTCGGCGTAGGCCGCCTGCCAAATCATAAAGTTGGACAGGCGAAACTCGCCGCTGGGCCGAATGATCAGGTCGGGATCGGGCTGCCCCGCCGTGTACAGCCGGGCGGCGACGGCCCCCTCATCCACCTGCTCCGGCCGCAGCCGGCCGGCCGACGCTTCCTCTGCTATAAGTCGGGCCGCCCGAACCAGCTCGTCCCGTCCGCCGTAGTTAACGGCAATGTTCAGATGCATGCCTGTGGCGTCGGCCGACAAGGCCTCGTCCTCCCGGATAAGCGCCTGCATATCCTCCGGCAGTACGGAAAGATCGCCGATGAACTGCACCTGTATATTTTCATCCTTGAAATTTTTCGCATCCTTGAGATAGTCCCGCATCAGGTTCATCAGGTTATCAACCTCGTCCTTGGGCCGTTTCCAGTTCTCGGTGGAAAAGGCATAAACGGTCATATACCTGATCCCGATTTGATTGGCGTACCGGGCGATATCCTGAAAGGTTTTGGCGCCGGCCTGATGGCCGGCCGAACGGGGCAGAAAACGGCGCTTGGCCCAGCGGCCGTTGCCGTCCATAATAATGGCAATGTGGGCGGGCAGTCGCAGCTCGCCCTTACCTTTGCCGAAAACCGACATAAAATCACACTTTCCAAATCCCCCTCAAAAAAGGGGGGTTATAAAAAGGAAAGGCCCGCCGGGGAAGGGAAACGGCACAGGGTGCCGCTTTCCGTGCGCCCCCTGCGGGCCTGGAAATCGCCATGGTTTAGATCTCCATGATCTCCTTTTCCTTTGAAGCGGTCAGGTTGTCGATTTCCTTACAGAATTTGTCGGTCAGGTTCTGCACATCCTTTTCCGATGCAGCCAGATCGTCCTCGGTAATCTTTGCATCCTTCTTCATGGCCTTGAGCTTGTCAATGGCGTCCCGGCGGATAGACCGCACGGCCACCTTGCCCTCCTCGGACATCTTGTGAATCTCCTTAACCAGCTCCCGGCGGCGCTCCTCGGTGAGGGGCGGGAAGACCAGCCGGATCAGCCGCCCGTCGTTCTGGGGGTTGATGCCGATATCGGCCACCTGAATGGCCTTCTCGATCTCCTTGAGGGTGGAAGCGTCCCAGGGCTGAATCTGCAACATGCGGGCCTCGGGCACGGAAATGGCGGCCATTTGACCCACAGGGGTGGGCACGCCGTAATAATCCACCACAACCTTATCCAAAATCGAAGGATTGGCACGGCCGGCGCGGACCGACGCGAACTCCCGGTCCAGGGCCTCCAGGGATTTCTCCATGCGCGCCTCGGTATTTTTCATCAGCTGATCCATAATATATGCCTCCTTGATCTGCGGGACCCCCGCGGGGCGCCCGCTGTTTTGTGCTTATATGCCGCCGGCGGTTGACGCCCCGACCGCTGCAATACAGAAAAAACGCCTATTTGACAATGGTGCCGACCTGCTCGCCGGTCACCGCCCGCACAATATTGTCCGGTTGGTTGAGGTTGAAAACCAGAATGGGGATATTGTTATCCATACACAGGGAAGCGGCCGTGGAATCCATAACCTGTAGCCCGTTATTGAGCACATCCAGATAGGACAGGGAATCGAACTTCCTGGCGTCGGGATTGGTTTTGGGGTCGGCGTCGTAAACGCCGTCCACATTGGTGGCCTTAAAAATAATGTCCGCGTCGATCTCGGCCGCCCGCAGGGCCGCCGCCGTATCGGTGGAGAAGAAGGGATTGCCGGTGCCGCAGCCAAAGATCACTACCCGACCCTTTTCCATATGCCGCACCGCCCGGT
>DXVY01000189.1 GCA_019417145.1 Clostridiales bacterium | reverse complement strand
AGGACGAGGGCGGCCGTCATACCCCCTTCTTCAACAACTATCGTCCCCAGTTCTATTTCCGTACCACCGACGTTACCGGCGTGGTCTCCCTGCCCGAGGGCACCGAGATGTGCATGCCTGGCGACAACGTGGAGATGGACGTTGAGCTGATCACCCCCATCGCCATTGAGGAGGGTCTGCGCTTCGCTATCCGCGAGGGCGGCCGTACCGTTGGCTCCGGTGTTGTAACCAAGATCAACGGCTAATTTGTCCCAAATTGTTTCAAACCGCCGCATACCTTTGGGTATGCGGCGGTTTTTTGCAGGGACTGGCCGGCTGCGCGGGGACTTTTATACCGCTTTTGCGTTTTATTTTTGCGTTCTTGTTAGAAGGGGATTCTTTTTTATCAAATAGGTTGGGGCCGGATGTTATACCCACATAAGATAGGCCCGGCAAATGGGTCCGGCAGCAAAAGGGAGGGCTTTCGGCTGCCGGTCTGCGCCCGGTCTTTCCTGTCGGTATTCTATTGTATCTGTCGGAACCATCGTCAGCCTTTGTGAGCGCTCTTTTCTTTGGCTATGCTCGTCATGTCGCCCTTTGTCCTTCTGCGCTGCCACGTCCGGAAATAGGGGTGGTTAGAATCGAGCGCCTAACCGTCCGGCCGCCCATCGCCTTTGCGCCCATGCCCTTTCCTTTCTTCCCGGTATGGTCACTGGGCCAAGCAGTCGCCGGTTTTGCTCGGTCGTCCGGCGTATAGGACCGGCTGGTTGTGGAAAAATGATGATTTTATTTTGCCTACAAGGAAGAATTCCGGCCGGATACTGGTTGACGAAAGCGGGCGGGGGCTTTATAATGAATCTAAATATTTGTAGTGTTTACGGATTGTGTGCGGAAAGATGCGAGAAGGAGTCGATACAAAATGGCAAGATTTTTTGAAGAGCCCTCCCATACCTTTAACGAGTACCTGCTGGTGCCCGGCTATTCCTCCAAGGAATGTGTTCCCGCCAATGTGAGCTTGCGCACCCCGGTGGTCAAATTCAAGAAGGGGGAGGAGCCCGCTCTTTCCATGAATATCCCCCTGGTGTCGGCTATCATGCAGTCGGTATCCAACGATACCATGGCTGTGGCCCTGGCCAAGGAAGGCGGCATCTCCTTCATCTACGGCTCCCAGTCCATCGAGGCGGAGGCGGCCATGGTGGCCCGCGCCAAGAATTACAAGGCCGGTTTTGTCACCAGCGATTCCAATATCAAGCCCGACCAGACCTTGGCCGATATCCTGGCCCTGAAGGAGCGGACCGGCCATTCCACCATGGCCGTCACCCACGACGGAACGGCCAACGGCAAGCTGCTGGGAATTGTCACCAGCCGTGACTACCGGGTCAGCCGTATGCCCACCGACGTGAAGGTGGAATCCTTCATGACCCCCTTTGAAAAGCTGATTTACGCCGAAGAGGGCGTGACCCTGAAAACGGCCAACGACATTATTTGGGACAATAAATTAAACGCCCTGCCCATCATCGACAAGGAGCAGCGGCTGTGCTATATGGTTTTCCGGAAGGACTACGATTCCCACAAGGAGAATCCCGGCGAGCTGCTGGACGCCTCCAAGCGGTACGTGGTGGGCGCGGGCATCAATACCAGGGACTACGCCGAACGGGTTCCCACCCTGGTGGAGGCCGGCGCGGACGTTTTGTGCATCGATTCCTCCGAAGGCTTTACCGAGTGGCAAAAGCTGACCATCGACTTTATCCGGGAGAAGTACGGGGACAAGGTGAAGGTTGGCGCCGGCAACGTGGTGGACCGGGAAGGGTTCCTCTATCTGGCCGAGTGCGGGGCGGATTTTGTGAAGGTAGGTATCGGCGGCGGCTCCATTTGCATCACTCGTGAGCAGAAGGGCATAGGCCGGGGACAGGCGACCGCCCTCATCGAGGTGGCTAAGGCGCGGGATGAATATTATGAGCGCACCGGCGTGTATGTCCCCGTCTGTTCCGACGGCGGCATCGTCCACGATTATCATATCACCCTGGCCCTGGCCATGGGCGCAGACTTCATTATGCTGGGCCGCTACTTCGCTCGGTTCGACGAATCCCCCACCAATAAGTTGACCATAAACGGCAACTATGTGAAGGAATATTGGGGCGAGGGCTCCAACCGGGCCCGGAACTGGCAGCGGTACGACATGGGCGGCGCCAAAAAGCTGTCCTTTGAGGAGGGCGTGGACTCCTACGTTCCCTACGCCGGCAGCCTAAAGGACAATGTGACCCAGACCCTGAACAAGGTTAAATCCACCATGTGCAACTGTGGCGCGCTGACCATCCCGGAATTGCAGAAGAACGCCAAGCTGACCCTGGTTTCCTCCACCTCTATCATCGAGGGCGGCGCCCACGACGTCATCCTCAAGGAAAACAGCGCCTCGGTGGTTAAATAAGACATACAAACGACAGACGGCCTGTCCCTTTTGGGATGGGCCGCTTTTTTATAAAAGGGTATTGACTTGGAGCTCACTCCAGGTGTTACAATTAAAAGCATAAAGGAGGCGAACCCAATGACCATCGCACAGGTGAGCAGGAAATACGGGGTGTCGGCCGATACCCTGCGCTACTATGAGCGCATCGGCCTGATCCCCAGCGTCCACCGGAACAAAAGCGGCATACGGGACTACACCGAAGCGGATTGTGGCTGGGTGGAATTTATCAAATGCATGCGGGGGGGCCGGCGTGCAGATCGAGGCCCTGATCGAATATGTGGCCTTGTTCCAGGAGGGCCCCGCTACCGTAAGGGCCCGCAAGGAGATTCTGATCGAGCAGCGGGAGCTATTGCAGGACAAGATCAATGAAATGCAAAAGACCCTGGCGCGGCTGGATAAAAAAATACAGAATTACGAAACCATTGTGGTGCCCGCCCAGGACAAGTTGCAGATAACGGAGGCGTAAATAAATGGGAAAAAGCGTATTGATTCTTTCGGGCAGCCCTCGACGGGGCGGCAATTCCGACACCCTCTGTGACGCCTTTATGCGGGGCGCGGAGGAAGGGGGAAACCAGGTGGAAAAAATATTCCTCCGGGACCAGAAGATTGGCTACTGCACCGGCTGTGGCGTCTGCTCCGAACGGGGACTGCCTTGCCCCCAGCGGGACGATATGGCCGCCATTCTGGATAAGATGATCCGGGCCGCCGTCATCGTCATGGCCACGCCGGTTTATTTTTATACGATGGACGCCCAGATGAAAACCCTTATCGATCGCACCTGCTCCCGGTATACCGAGATCACCGGCAAGGATTTCTATTTTATCGTCGCCGCCGCCGAGCCCGACGTCTCCGCCATGGAGCGGACCATTGAAGGGTTCCGGGGCTTTACCTCCTGCCTGGAGGACGCCCGGGAGAAGGGGATTGTATACGGCGTGGGCGCGTGGAAGGTGGGGGAAATACAGAATACCCCCGCTCTGGAGGAGGCCTACCAAATGGGCCGCCGCGTTGGATAAGGAGATGGAAAGAATGGATCGGATGGAATACAGCCGGGAGAAGCGGCAGGCGCTGTTTGGCGGGCGGGCGTCGGACTGCGGGCATAACGACCCTACGCTCGAGGAAATCATGAATCGTTTTATCTATGGGGAGATATACGCCCGGCCGCTGCTCACCGACCTGCAGCGGCAGCTGATCGCCCTTGTGGCGCTGACCGTGGCCCAGACCCTGGAGCCGTTAGAGCGCCAGACGGCCGGCGCGTTGGCCGCGGGGGCCGCGCCGGCGCAGATCAAGGAGGCGGTGTACCAATGCGCCCCCTACATCGGTTTTCCTAAAGTGATGGCCGCTCTGGAGCGGGTAAACGCGGCCTTTGCCGCCGCCGGCGTGGAGCAGCCGGATATGACGCCTGCAGACAGCCACGAGGCAGAGCGTCTGGAAAAGGGCCTGGAGGTGCAAAAGGGAATCTTTGGCGACACCATCGACCAAATGCGCGCCGCCGCGCCCGACGGCCAGAAGCATATCCAGGATTATCTGTCGGCCATGTGCTTTGGGGATTTCTATAC
>DXVY01000188.1:1407-4027 GCA_019417145.1 Clostridiales bacterium | reverse complement strand
GTCTAGGAAATCCCGGGACTGGGGATAATGGGAGGTGCGCACTAGGTTGAGGCCCAACTCGTCCTTGAGGATATCGGCATCCCGGCGCTGGACGCGGGCGGGCATGGCGTAGCCCACGTAGGGATACGATTGGTGCCGGTTGAGGCCCCGCAGCTTGAGGGGGCGGCCGTTGAGGAAAAAGCCCTCCGGCGTGAACACCGCCTGACGAAAGCCTATTCGGGTTTCCCGCGTGTCCTGGGACGCGTCAGAGGCGTATTCCGCCGTCAGGGTATACAGCGCCGGATCGTCCAACTCCCAGGGCCGCACATCGGTCAGCCCATCCAGGCGGACGGTCACCGCCGTCTGCCCCGCGGCCGCGTTGACGGGTACCGCAACGCGGTGGCTCTGCGCGTCGCCCCGCAGGGTCACGGTCAGCACTCCGGCTTCGGGCAGCAGGGCGTCCAGGGTCACCTCCGCCTCCAGGCTGGCCGTTCCTCCGGCGCAGCCGCTGGGCTTGGCAAACAGGTCGGCGATATATGTCCGGTCGGCGGTATACAGCTCCACATCCCGGTAAATCCCGCCGAAGGTCAGGTAGTCGATGGAATAGCCAAAGGGCGGCACGTCGGGTCGTTCGGCGGAATCCACGCACACCAGCAGCAGGTTGTCTCCCGCTCGCAGCTTGCCGGTGGTCTCCAGGGTGAATGGAGTATACCCGCCTTTGTGACCGCCCAGGTATTCCCCGTTTAGGAATACCTCGGCGCAGGCCATCACGCCTTCAAAATGCAGGAAAGAGCGGCTGGCGGCCTGTTCCCTGTCCGCCGAAACCGTCCGGGTATAAAAGGAGGCGAACTGATAACCGGTCTCATCAAAATACGTCAGCGGCACCTCCTGGTTGGCGTGCGGCAGGCAGACGCGCCGCATATCCTCGGCGCGGACAGAGGCCTGGTAGGCCCCAGGATAGTACAGCCAGTCACGGTTCAGGTTGGTCGTTGTTTTCATAATAAGTATCCGCGCCTTTCCATCGTCATGCCGGCCGGTGAAAACCGGACGGGCGCCCGCCCACAGCCGGACGGGCGCCCTTTTAGATAATTTTTTACTTCGCTTTTACATAGGTGTATTCCTCAATGGCCTCATGCATCACACGGGCCAGGGAATAGGGATGATCGTATTCGAAATCGTTCTTAATCTGCCAAACAAACACGCCGCCAACCCGGTTCTTAATCGCGTACACCACTTTGTCGCGCAGGAGGTTGGGGCCATTGAAGCCCCACTGACGGGTGGTATTGATACCCTCGTCAATGGTGATGTCGCCTTCCTCATTATCCGCAGACAGGAGACCGTATATCGCTTTCCAATCCGTCTGGTTGGTGATGGAATTCTTATCCACCGCGTACCACGGCAGGCCGAGCACGATTTTGCTGCGGTCGATCCCCAGCGTGTTGATGAAATATTTCAGAATGTCATCCGCACACCAGCTGAAGGTGGAATGGTTCTGCATGGTGCTATAGTTGTCATAGGCCATGATATTAATGCGGTCAAACTTCGCGAAGGTCTCCTTAGAAAGGCCGGTGCCGCGGGACTGAGCGGTGGAAATATAGCGCCCGTCGGCATGAAGCGCCGCAGACAAATCCTTCACAAGCAGATCGTAGGCGGCCCACTCATCTGCGCTTACAGGATATTCCCAGTCGATATCGACGCCATAAAAATCGTATTTTTGGACATAAGCCATCAAATCATTGACGAACTTTTCACGCACGGCGTCGTTCTTGAAGGCGGCGGTCCGACCGCCGGCCACGCCGTTGGCCGGGCTGCCATCGGCATTCTTGGTTTCCTTCAGGCAGGTCAGGGACATCCATACGTTGACTTTGTTATCGCCCATATAGCTGTCCACATTCTTCAGCCATTTGGCCATCTCTTCCTCGGCTTCCTTTGAGGTAGGCTCCATGGCGTGATCGAAGCCGCCCGGCCCGTAGACCTCTTTGATAACGACGAAATTGCCATCCTTATCAAAGGCCCAGTTACCGATAAGGGTCAGGTCTGTGAACGTATCCATCTTCTTGGGCTCGATGGGATCCCAGCTGTGAACGTAGGAGCACCCGGTCATATAGGCCATGTTGATGAACCGGTTATCCAGTTCCACCGGGCGCTGATGCACCACTTCCACCTCTTTGATGGAAGCCGGGTTCTCAGAGTTCTCGATAACCAGACGGATGGCGTTGGTTTTCATGGGATCCACAACGGCCAGATGATACTTCTCAATCAAATCGTTGCTGTACACCTTCACCCATTTTTCGCCATTCCAGGCATCGATGCGGTATTTGCGGACGTTGCTGCCGTCTTCCTTGAGAATAATGTTGTTGATGGTCTGCGCTTTCTCCAGGTCAATCTGCAGGATAGCGTCTTTGGTTGCAGGGGCAGTCCACACGGTGCTGTCGTCGCCGTCGAAAACGTTCTGCGCATTGGGATCCGTTGTTTTGGCGGGACGGGTATTGGCCACCATGAAAGCGTCGCCCATGTCCACTTCCCGATTCAGCGTTTCTTCCATAGAGGTGCCGGCAATTAGCTTGGAAACCGATTCCTTGATGGAAGGAGCCGCCAACGCGCCCAACCCGACGCAGTCGACTGCGGCAACCGCTACGGC
>DXVY01000188.1:0-1397 GCA_019417145.1 Clostridiales bacterium | reverse complement strand
TGTTATCTGCACTCCTTTTTTATAAAGTCGTTTCCTTGGCCGCCCGCGGTCAGCGACAACCTGCGGGCGGCGTCCGTCTTTCAGGAAAGGAAACGCCGGTTAGTGCTTCTTTTTCCAGTACAGGAAGTAGAAGGCCGCGCCGCCTCCCGCTAGGACCACAACCACAGCGATGACGACGATAAGCCAAACCATGCTGCCGCCGCCCTCCTCCGGCTGAGAGGATGCGCCGTCCGATACTGCGCCGCTGGAGGCCGCCGTTGTCGCCATGGTCTCCGTCGTGTTGCCGGTGGTTTCGCCGGAAATATCGCCGGTCGCCTCGGTGGAGGATGCGTCACCGGTGCTTGTCGTACCGCCCGCGACCGTGGAACCGCCCGGCTTAGTGGTTTCACCCGGCTTGTTCGTCTTGGTCGTGCCGGGGGCAGGCTTCATGGTCGTAGTCGCTCCTTTAGAGGTCGTCGTGGTTTCTGCCACGAAGTCACTGGGCACCTTGCCGGGCTGATCGTAGTCATGGGGATAGCCGTCGTCGTAATGGCTGATTTCCTTCACGCCGTCGCCGTAAAAGCCCACGGTGTCCAGCCACATTTTGCCGTTAATCTTTTTATCTCCGTTATCTTCGGCAAAAATCTCATACTTAAAGCCGATAACATAGGCTTCTTCCGTACCGTTTCCCCAGGATTTGCCGGCGTTGCGTTCATAGATTTTCGTCATTTTCCCGTTCTTGTCCGCCACCTCGGGAATCATATCGCGGAATTTCAGTTTATATTCTTTCCATTCGGTGGTCAGGTTCACCTTGGTATAGAACGGAACGTCCTTGATGTCCACGGCCGCCCGGATAGTCATCGCCTTGTCCGCCTTGGCCCAAAAGGTGAGGTACACGTCTTTATTGGCATTGATGATATCCACCAAAGAGCGAGGTTCCTCCACACCGGACAGACGGAAAAACGCCCATCCGTCCTGCTTGCTCAAATCGAAGTCCGCCCGCAGGGAGCGATAATTGCCATTGGACTTTCCGTCCCCTCGATTGGGCGCGGAGGTTTTGGTATCCAAGTTAATGGTCAGAGCCGGCGGAGTCGTGGGCTTCCAGCGCCCGGCCAACCCGGCGGATGAATTGAATTTCTCAAAGGTTTCCACCACGTCGGTCCCCACGGAAGCGGCCGAGGCCATCATCGGCAGTCCGGCCACCGCCACGGAAACAGTGAAGATGCAGGCAAGAGCTGCCGCACGTAAACGCATAGATTTCCTCCTGTCATTACATGTCGGATGAGATATTTTCGGTCTTTTTCCGACGGGATACTACGATGGCAGCCATGGCCGCAAGGACGCCCAGACCGGCCACCGCCAACAGGCCGCCGGCCTCCCCGGTGCTGGGGGAGCTATCTGAACCGCCGCTGCTGGTA
>DXVY01000187.1 GCA_019417145.1 Clostridiales bacterium | reverse complement strand
GGATGTGGATGAGGCCTGTGACCGTATGGTGGCCACCCGTCGGCTGGTGCAAAAGGAGATGGACGGCCGGGCTTTTCTTTTTCTGCCCGCCTGGTTCGAGGCCGAGCAATACTGTGCCCAGCGGTTGGCCATGATGCTTCGCTTCCCGCCCGAAAGGGAGACGGCGGCCGAGGAGGATATCGACCGCATCGAGGCCGAGTGGGGTATCACTTATGCCGAGCAGCAGCGGCGGGCCATACGGGCGGCGGTGGAAAAGGGCCTTTTAATTCTCACCGGCGGCCCCGGCACCGGTAAGACCACGACCCTCAAGGCCATTATCCGGCTTATGGAGGACCGGCGGCTGGAAATCGCCCTGGCGGCCCCCACCGGCCGGGCGGCCAAGCGGATGACCGAGCTGACCGGCCGGGAGGCCAAGACCATCCACAGGCTGCTGGAGGTGGCCTGGGGGGAGGATGAGAGGCAGGCCTTTGGGCGAAATGAGAACAACCCGCTGGACTGCGACGCATTGATTGTGGACGAGCTGTCCATGGTGGACGCGGGCCTGTTTGAGAACCTGCTGCGCGCCCTGCGCTTGGGGTGCCGCCTGATACTGGTGGGGGACGCCGACCAGCTGCCCAGCGTGGGGGCGGGCAATGTGCTTCACGATCTGCTGGAGGCCGAGGCGCTGCCGGCCGTTCGGTTGACCCAGGTGTTCCGGCAGGCCATGGAGAGCCTCATCGTCACCAACGCCCACGCCATTGTAAGGGGCGAGCATCCGGTTCTGGACTGTCGCACGGGCGATTTCTTTTTGATGGAACAGCCCAATCCTTTCGTGGCCGCCCGCACGGTGGCCGACCTCTGCGCCCGGCGTCTGCCCGAAGCCTATGGATACGATCCGCTTTGGGATATTCAGGTGCTTTGTCCCTCCCGTATGATGGAGTTGGGGACGGTGAGCCTGAACAATACCCTACAGGCGCGGCTGAATCCGCCGGAACCCGGTCGGGCGGAAATGACCCGCAAAGGCTTTACCCTGCGCCAGGGGGACCGGGTCATGCAGGTTAAAAACAACTACGATATCCCCTGGACAAGGGAGAACGGCGAGGCGGGCGCCGGCGTTTTCAACGGGGATGTGGGATTGCTGGAATCTCTGGACCCGGCTACCGGCACCCTGGTGGTGCGGTACGATGACCGGCTGGCCCTGTATACAGGGGAGGAGATCGAGCAGCTGGAGCTGGCCTACGCCATGACCATACATAAAAGTCAAGGCAGCGAGTTCCCCTGCGTCATTCTGCCTGTGCTGGACGTGCCGCCTAAGCTGCGGTACCGGAATCTGCTGTATACGGCGGTGACCCGGGCCCGGCAGACGCTGATCATCGTGGGCAGCGGTCGGATGACCCTTTCCATGGTGGACAATGACCGGCGGACCCGGCGGTATACCGCCCTGCGCCCGATGCTGGAGGCGGCCGTGCATCTGGGAGGAATGATAGACAAGCCGTAAGGGGAGACGTGGCCGGAAGGGGGAAGGCGTATGTTGAAAAGGGCTGTGGACGCGCTCAGACATATATTTTTCCCGCCGCGCTGCGCCTGCTGCATGCAGGTGCTGCCCAGGGGAATACAGGTGTGCGCCGACTGCGCGGCCGCGCTCCATCGGATCAAACGTCCCATCTGTCCCAGATGCGGCCGTTCCCGGCGGCATTGCCAATGCCGTCCTTCGGGGGAGGCGGTATTTTATGACGGGTGCTGCGCGCCCTTTTATTATGTGGACGCCGCCGCCCGCGGCATCCGCCAGATGAAGTTCAGGGACAGGACCGACAGCGCGCCCTTCTTTGCCTCTGCTATGACGGCCAGCTTTCTTGCGCTCTATCCCCGGATCAGGCCCGATGGAATCGCCTTTGTTCCCCTGACCAGAAGGCGGGAGAGGGAAAGGGGATATAACCAGGCGGCGCTGCTGGCCGAGCGCATAGCGGAGGAACTGGGTCTGCCTCTGCTGGACGTACTGGTAAAGAACAGGGAAAACAAGATTCAACACGATCTGCGTTTTGCCGAGCGGCTGGCCAATGTGCGGGACGTCTATGCCTGCACGGCGGATATGACAGGACGGACCGTCCTGCTGGTGGACGATATCAAGACCACCGGCGCTACCCTGAACGCCTGCGCCGCAGCGCTGAAGGAGGCCGGCGCCCGAAGGGTGTTTTGTGTATCCGCGGCGATTGTGCCGCCAAAGGACTTGTAATTTATGGATGAATGTCCTATAATTAACATAATCTATGAATGAACTTGACTACCGGAAAGGATTTATCCTATATGGCCATTGATATTGGAATCGACCTGGGAACGGCGAAAACCATCATACTCTCCGGCGCGAAGATTCTGTTGGAGGAACCGTCGGCGGCCGCCGTGGACACCGACTCGTGGGAGCCCATCGCCTTTGGGGAAAAGGCGTACCGCATGATCGGTCGCACGCCGGACAGCATCACTACCGTGCTGCCCATCGAACGGGGCGTCATCGCGGATTACGACGTGGCCGAGGAGATGATGCGGCGGTATATGCGAAAGGCGTTCGGCAACAAAATGGTCAAGCCCCGGGTCATGGTGGCCATGCCCAGCGGCCTGACCGCCGTGCAACATCGGTCGGTGGCCCAGGTTGTAGAGGCGGCGGGCGGACGCAATGTGTGCACCATCGAGAGCCCTATGGCCGCTGCCATCGGCCTTGGAATTGATTTTACCAAGGCCCACGGCACCATGATTGTAGATATCGGCGCGGGCACCACCGACGCCGCGGTTATCTCCCTGGGCGGGCTTTCCCAGTGCGAGTCCGGCCGGGTGGCTTCCAGGGATTTTGACGAGGCTATTATCCGCTATGTCCGCAAGGAGTATAATATTCTCATCGGCCTGCAGACGGCCGAGCAGATCAAAAAGCAGATTGGTTCGGCGGTGCATCGGCCGGTGGAGATCGCCATGCAGGCCAAGGGACGCAATCTGTTTACTGGCCTGCCCCAGCTTTTTGAGATCACCACCAACGAGGTGTACAGCGCCGTGGACGATGTCGCCATGAATATCTGCAAGCTGGTCCAGGGCGTGCTGGAGCGCACCGAGCCCGACCTGGTGGCCGACATATCGGAAGACGGCATCCTGCTGACCGGCGGCGGCGCGATGATCTACGGGATGGAAAAGCGGCTGGCTGATTTTACCGGCGTGCCGGTGCGCCTGGTGGAGGACCCGCTGCATTGTGTGGTCAGAGGGACGGGCATCGCCCTCAAGCATCCCAGCCTGCTCAAAAACGGGGACTACGCTTTCCGTTCCCTACAGGACCTGATCGTAGAATAATATTTGGGCGGCTGTGATTATTTCCCAGCCCCGGCAGGCATACTAAAGGGTGTACTGCCGGATTTTTGTTCGGCTATCCGCCGCTATAACGGGCGGCGCTATAGACATTAATAAGCAGGGAGGACAAAAGAATGGATTTTAAAACCAGTAAAACCTATGCGAATCTCATGGCTGCATTTTCCGGCGAATCCCAGGCGCGCAATAAGTATACCTATTACGCCTCGCAGGCCAAGAAGGACGGCTATCAGCAGATCGGCGCTATTTTTGAAGAGACGGCTGAGAATGAGAAGGAGCACGCCAAGCTGTGGTTCAAGCTGCTTCATGACAACAAAATTCCCGACACGGTAGAAAACCTGAAGGATGCCGCCGCCGGCGAGCATTACGAATGGGTGGAGATGTACAAGGAGTTCGCCGACACCGCCAAGGAAGAGGGCTTTACCCAGATTGCCGACATGTTCCAGCGTATCGCCTCGGTGGAAAAGGAGCATGAAGAGCGGTATCAGAAGCTGCTGGACAACATCGAAAAGGGGATTGTCTTCAAGCGGGACGGCGTCGTGCTTTGGCGCTGCCGCAACTGCGGGTATATCCACGCCGCCACCTCGGCGCCGGAGATCTGCCCGGCCTGTAAGCATCCAAAGGCCTATTTCGAGCTTAAATCCGAAAATTATTAAACTATATTTAGAACGGCCCTGCTGTTTTGCAGGACCGTTCTTTTTTTGCTTGTGTCAAAGCGGGATATTCTGGTATAATATCTTCGTAAC
>DXVY01000186.1 GCA_019417145.1 Clostridiales bacterium | reverse complement strand
GTCGATGGACCAGCCGGCCAGCTTTAAAATCCAGGTCAGCCCCACGGCATACCGGCCCAGGTTATAGCTCATATGATAGCCGTCCCGGGTCAGGGTGTCCCCCAAGAAGGAGGTGCGCAGGTTCTGAATGGTGGTGCCCGCCGGAATCACAAATTCGATCTCCGGATGCTTTGCCACCACGGTCTCCTGCACGGTGGAAAGAATGGCCTCGTACATGGTCATCTGGTCCTTGTCATACCTGGGGAAATCCCCGTGGTTGGAATCTTGCTGATAGGCCCAGGTCATGTGATAGCCGATTTTGGCGTCGGTGTTGAACTGGCGGATATAGTCGATCATGTAGTCCACATAATCCACCCCGTTCTCGTTAAAGGTGGAGGGATCTCCGCTGTAGCCGCTGACCTGCTGGATGGTGATGTAGTCCCAGTCCTCGTCCTGTAGCCCCTCGGCCATGGTGGAACCATTGGATCCCTCGCCGGTATGGGTCCACTGTCCGCCCGTCTCCTCCGATATCTTCTGGTAATCGTAAGCCCGGGTGTTGTTTTTGGCGTTGTCCACATGCCGCTGTAGGGAACAGCCGCCGATGTACAAATTGGCGAACACCACATCCTCGGCGCCGCAGTCCATGGCGATATCATACATCCAGCGCATGGCGTCCTCGCTGAAGCTGTTGCCGATGGCCAACACCTTCAGCGGCTGGTCCTTGGGCCATTCGGGCAGGCTCCCGTCCGCAGCGGAAGCCGGCACGGCCGGCGCCATAACGCCGGTCATCAGGCAGCCGCTTATGAGCACGGCCGAGAGGACTTTGGTTAATTTCTTCACAATACCTACCTCCTATACGCTATTTTCGTTAAAACTAACGAGTACGGGTTTATTATACAACAAAATATATACCCGGCACAAGGGAAGGTCGAAACCATCTGGATTTTTGACATAATGCATGATCGGGCGTCACGCATTCGCTTATCTGAGGGGCGGCGGCCGAAAGAAAAGGGGACGGCCTGGAAGAAACGGGGAACAACAGCCGGGGGCCTGCAAATAAAAGCCCGCCTCCATAGGACGGAGGCGGGACGCTATAGCCGGGGCAGGTCATAGTCAAACAGCTCTTTGGCAAACCAAACCGCAGGGACCTGGAAGACCCTGCCGTCCAGGTATTGCAGGGGTCCTGCGTCGGAGGTGAAGCGGAAGGCCAGCCGATAGGAGTAGAGGGCCTGGTGCTTATAGCCCATCCGCTTGTCCTGCTGGTTGACGCCGTACTTGCCGTCGCCCAGCAGCGGATGGCCGATGGAGGCCAGGTGCGCCCGGATCTGGTGGGTGCGGCCGGTCAGCAGGTCCACTTCCAGGAGGCTCAGCGCCGGCTGCCGCCGTTCGGACAGCACCCTGTAGGCCGTGCGGATGGCGAGGCCGCCCTCGGTCCGGCTGCGGGAGAGAAAGACCTGGTTCTTTTCCTCGTCTTTGGTCAGGTAGCCCTCCAACAGGGCCTGCTTTTGCCGGAACAGGCCGTGGGCCACGGCCAGATACCGTTTTTCCAGCTCCCGGCTTCGCAGCTTGTCGCAGAGTACGCGCAAAGCCGCCGCGTTCTTGGCGGCGATGACGATGCCGCCGGTGTTGCGGTCGATGCGGTTGGCCAGGGCCGGCCGGAAGCTGTGCGCATCCGCCGGGTCGTATTCCCCCTTCTCATACAGGTAGCGCTGGATCCGGGCGATCAGGGTATCCCGATACTCGTGTTGGTCGGGATGGACCAGCAACCCCTGTTTTTTATCGGCAAGCAGGATGTTTTTGTCTTCGTACAGAACGTCCAGCCGGTTGGGCGCCGACATAAAATCATAGTTTTTGACCACGGGACCGAAAAATTCGTCGCTGATATAGGCCTCCACCAGGCTGCCCTTTTGCAGGCGGGTAGAGATCTCGGCCCGTTTGCCGTCCACCTTGATACGCTTGAGGCGGATGTATTTGTAAAGCAGGGACTTGGGCAGACTGGGAATGACCCTGCCGATGAATTTATCCAGGCGCTGGCCCGCGTCGTTGTCGCCAATCGTAAAGCTTTTCATATGCCGCGGACTCCTTTCGTGTGAGAAATGAGCAAAGCAGGGGGCCGGCGACCGTTGACAGTGGGAAAGCGCCGTCCGCCCTTCTCAATAGGGGACTGTAACATTTCATGCCATTATATCATAAAAACCGTCTTTTCAAAAGGTGAAAAATAGAGTATACTGGAATTATATAAAAATAGCGAAGGGGAGAACAGATATGCTGTCCAAAGAACGGGTTTTAGAAATATTAAAAGAGGCGGGCGTGCTGATGGAGGGGCACTTTTTGCTGACCTCCGGCCGCCATTCCAACAAATACCTCCAGTGCGCCAAAATTTTCCGCAACACGAAATACAGCGAGGAACTTTGTCGGGATCTTGCCGAGCAGTTCAAGGATGATCAGATCCAGTTGGTCATCGGCCCGGCCATGGGCGCGGTGCAAATGGCCTATGAGGTCAGCCGGCATATCGGCTGCGAAAACTTTTTTGCCGAGCGGGAGGACGGGGTTATGACCCTGCGCCGGGGCTTTGCCGTCCAACCGGGACAGCGGGTGCTGGTGGTGGAGGACGTGGTGACCACCGGCGGCTCGGTCCGTGAGGTCATGGATATCGTGCAAAAGGCCGGCGGCGTGGTGGCCGGCGTGGGCGTGGTGGTCGACCGCACCGGCGGCAAGATTGATTTTGGCGTGCCGCTAAAATCGGTCATATCCCTGGACGTCCAGTCCTGGGAGGCCGGCGAATGTCCCGTTTGCAAGGAGGGAAAGCTTCCTCTGGTCAAGCCCGGCAGCCGCAAGCAGCCCCAATAAAACCGATATACGGCGGAGCCGGCATGCTTCCCCCTGGGAGAGCGGCCGGCTCCGCGGAGGGCTTGGGGCCGAACGGGCCGCGGGTCGTTGTCGCCAGCGTGGGGAAAAGATCTCCGCGAGGGGTGATCTGCGCCCGTTTGCCATATCTGCCGGATAGCAGAAGGAGGATGTTGCCATATGCATGAGGGACACAGGGAGCGGCTGCGGGCCCGTTTCCTGCGGGACGGGTTGGATGACTTTGAGCCCCACAATGTGCTGGAGCTGCTGCTCTTCTATGCCATTCCTCGAAAGGATACAAACGAGCTGGCCCACCGGTTGATCCAGGCGTTTGGTTCGGTGGCCGGCGTGCTGGACGCTTCCTATGAGGAGCTGATCCGGATCGACGGCATCAGCGCCAATTCGGCCTGCCTGCTCAAGCTGATGACCCCCTTGTTCCGTTACTATAATACCGACAAGACCGACCGGCGGTACATAGCTTCCACCACCGAGGCGGCCGGCGAGTATCTGATGGACCGATATGTGGGCTTTACCGACGAAATGGTTTCCCTGCTCTGTATGGATAACATCTGCCGGGTCATTGGCTTTGAGGTGTTGGGCAAGGGCGGCGTCAACGCCGTGGGCTTCAGTTCCCGACGGGTGATGGAGGCGGTGCTGCGCACCCGGGCGACCAGCGTCATTCTCTGCCATAACCATCCGGGTGGACTGGCCCTGCCCTCTGACCAGGATATCAAGGCTACCATCCGCATCAAGAAGCTGCTGGACACGGTCGGCGTCCGGCTGCTGGATCATATTATCCTGGTGGAAAACGACTTCATTTCCATGGCCGATACCGGCGGCCTGGGAGACATTTTCCGGGAACCCCGGTCTGCCTGGTCCAAGACGGGCGGTGGCGACGTGCGGCAGCAGGTGGCCGAAAGGGGGGAGCCGTCCGATTCGGACGACGCCCCCGGGCAGAAGGGGTGACCGGACGGGAAAACGTGCTTGTGCGCGTGGTCGCGGGTAGGGGCGTGCGGGGCAGCCGGGGTCCCATAGGCGGGATGACCGGGACAGGCTGAGCGACCCCTTTGTGCGAGCGCGGCGGCGGGTAGGGCAATCCCCGCGCCGTTTTTCCCTTCGGCGGCAAAAGGGACCTGCGGCAGGGATTCTCATAAAGCAACCGATATCCCGTTCCTACCGCCGGCGGGCGCAATGGACGTTTTCAGTGGCCCGGACCGTATGGCACACGGTCCGGGCCCTTTGTATGCGCCGTCTTGGAA
>DXVY01000185.1:1673-4150 GCA_019417145.1 Clostridiales bacterium | reverse complement strand
CTTCCGGCCCCGGCGACCCCGACACTCCCGGCAGCTTCAAAAAAAGGGCCTGCGGCCATCATGGCCGCAGGCCCTTTTGCAGCTTGCATCCCGTCGCGCCAAAGGCGCGTCTTACCCCACGGCAGAGGTCCCGTCGGCCGGCTGAGAGGAGGACTCCCCGCCGGCATCCTGCGCGGGGGAGTCCGTTTGCCCATCCGAAGCGGCCGGCGCCCCCGTGTTCTGGGCGGCGGGCAGCGCAATGGAAACCACCTCCCGGAAGCCGTCGTCCCGGGGCAGGGACGAGAGGCTGACCCGGTCGCCGACCGCCAGGATAGGCAGCCGGTCGCTGATCTGGATGGAGGCCACATAGACCCTATCGTCCCCCACAAGGGTGATATAATAATAGGAATCGCCCTCCTTGACCGCCGACGCCACCCGGGCCACCACGCCCTCGACCGTCTCGGCCGCCGATTGATCGGGGGCCGACTCGGCGCCCAGCAGACGGATATACTCGCTTTGGGCGGCCTCCAGGGTATCGCCCACGCCTACAATCTGGTAGTCCACCACCGACACGAAGGAATAAGCCTTGACCAGCCCGGCGTTATCCTTGAGGCTGATGAAGTAGGTGGGTTGGTCGGCGATGTTCATGAGGATGGGGAAGGTGGCCTTGTAGCCCTTCTCCTGCACCTTGCCCTCGGCCGACGACATGGCCGAGAACTCCTCCGCGCCGTTGACCGTGTATCTCTTGCATTCCTTGGTGCGCAGATTGACCATAATGAAGCCGATGTTGGACTTGTCGGAGACCACCGAGGTGATGCCGGTGAACAGCCAGACGTCGTCGTTTACGGCGATATAGTTGTACCCTTCCGTGGTGGTGACCACGCCCTTTTGGGAGAACACGGTGTTCCAGTAGCCGCTGCCGTACTTGCCCCAGTAGTCGGCCTGCTCCACCACCAGGTCGGCGGGGAAGACCTGGTCCAGCCATTGGGGCACGTCGCCCACGTCGTGATAGACCGTCTCGCCGGTTACGGCGTCCACCAGAATCAGGCCGGTGATATCCTTGCCGCCTAAAAAGCCGATGGTGTAGTCGTAGACAGAGGCCGTCCAGTAGGGATGGCCCTGGTCGTCGATTTCAAAGTTGAGGTTGTAAATCATTTTGGTGGGATACTGAAAGCGGATATGGCGCATAAGGTCCCGGCCGAGGTATTCGCTGGGGGAATACTTCATCCCCTCCTCCAACTGTACCATCTGGGTATCCTGGGAGGCCATGTCGATGGTGACATAGTAGGGGATGCCCTCCTCCCGGTTGGCCATCCATTTGAAGAAGCTGGCGTATTCCAGGGGGGAGACCCGGAAGGGCTTTTGCTGGTAGTTGATCTGGGTATAGAGGTCGGAGACGCTGAACTGGGAGACCAACTCCACCATGTCGCCGATCTTACGGCTGCCCAGCCGCTGGGCGGTATCCTTGTCCACCACCGGGATCTGGGAGAAGGAGAGCTCGGCGATGTCGTCCTGGAAGACCCCCTCCTCCACGGTCAGCATCTTCTGGTAGGAGGCGGCCCGGAACATCTGGGACGAGGAGACCCAGATGCCGATCCCGACCGCCAGGGCCGCCGCCGCCACCACCCCGATGACCAGGCGGACGCGTTTGCCCGCCGGGCGCTTGCCGACGGAGGGCTCCCGGGAGGGCCAGGTGACCGTGCGGCCTTTTAGGTCCACATATTTTTTCAGCCGCCCCGCGCAGAGCAGCCGGACGACCAGATAGAAGACGGCCAAAAAGAGTAAGAAGCCCCAAAAGGAGGAGGCGCGGATATGGAGCGCCGGCAGGGCGAAGTAGAAATAAATAAAGCCGGCGGCCAGGGTCAGGAGGATGGGGAGAATGTGTTTTTTAAACATAGGTCGCTCCTTTTTTCGGCGGAACGGGCCGCACCGCGGCCGCGGCGGGGGGCAGGGCGGACGCGGGGGCGACTCTGTGGCCGTCCCGCCGATCCTGTAGGCAACCGCCCCGGTTCCGCAGAAGGATATTTGTACCCATTCTAGCATGCCCCGCTCCCATATGCAACGGGCAATTGCCCGGACCGGGACCTGCCGCCGCCCTGCGGCCGGTTCTTTGTTCGGGGCCCCCGGTGCGCAGGAGAGCGGGACGCGGGTCTGAAAAAGCGGCGAGCCCGCGCGTGGGGCGAGGAAGAACGGGGAGCAGGGCGAGGATCGAAAATGAACAAGGGCGCGGAATGGACAAGGGCTGTCCCACCGAAACGAATGGGTGGGGCCGCTTGCCTGGATAGAAAACCGTTCCCTGTGATAATTATTGGACCAATATTTTAAAATTAATAAATATATTGTGATAATGTATAATACGCGTTACAATAAAAATATAAGCGGGGACCAAAGGGGCGGCGAGAAGAACCCTGTTTCGGTTTTGCAATCGCCTGTCGGGCTCCACCTGCCCGGTAGCCATAGCCGCGGCCAACCCCTTTGCGGACTTCCCCACCGAAGAG
>DXVY01000185.1:0-1663 GCA_019417145.1 Clostridiales bacterium | reverse complement strand
ATACCGGTACTACTGCCCCGTCCAGTTGCAAAAGGGGGAGAGCCGGTATGCCATAGAGATCTTCTGTAAGGACCCGGCCGACCTGGACGCGCTCCTGGCCCGGGCCGTGGAGGCGCTACCCCACGCCTGATCGGCGCTGCCCTACGCTTGCGCGTCGTTGTCCCATGCTTGATCGGCGCTGCCCGCCGCAAAAACCGGCGTCCGGCGCAGGAGACGCTCAATATCCATAAAGCCCCCCCGCCGCAGGAGGCGCTTAACATCCATAAAGCACCCCCGCCAAAGGAACCGGTTATTATCTATAAGTACCCCCTGGCGCAGAAAACAATCCGCGCCAGGGGGCGTCTACTTTCCTTATTTTCGAAAACAGCGCAGCATAGGCTCCGCGGATTCCATGGTCGGCTCCCCACCTGTCCGTCCCAGGGGGAAGGCCGCGGGTACCAGAGAAAAAAGAAAAGGGGCGTACCCGTCCGTACGCCCCTTAGCTGCAAAAAGCAATTTACTTGATCATGCCGGCCACTTCATCGGCAAAGTTGTCCTCCCGCTTCTGCAGGCCCTCGCCCTTCTCGAAGCGGACAAAGGAGACGATCTTGATCTCGCCGCCCAGGTCCTTGGCGGTGTTCTGCACAAACTTCTGTACGCTCAGGTCGCCGTCCTTGATGAAGGCCTGATCCACCAGACAGTTTTCCTTATAGTACTTACCCAGCTTGCCCATGACGATCTTCTCGGCGATCTGGGCGGGCTTGCCCTCGGCCAGCACCTGCTCGGTGAGGATGTGCTTTTCCTTCTCCAGCACCTCGGCGGGCACGGAGGCCTCGTCCAGGTAGGAGGGGTTGGCCGCGGCCACCTGCATGGCCACGTCCTTGGCCATGGCCTTGAACGCGTCGGTATCGGCAATGGCGTCGGTGGTATCGAACTTGACCATGACGCCGATGCGGCCGCCGCCGTGCACATAGGTGGCGACGATGCCCTCATACCGCTCGAAGCGGCGAACCTTGATATTCTCGCCGATGGTCTGGATCTTCTCGTTCAGGGACTCCTGCACGGTCTGCCCGTTCTCCATGGTGCAGGCCAGCAGAGCGTCCACATCGGCGGGGTTCTGCTTGGCCACCGTCTGGGCGGCGTTCTGAACAAAGGCCTGGAAGGATTCGTTCTTGGCCACAAAATCGGTCTCAGCGTTGACCTCGATGACCACGCCCACCTTGGCGGCCTGGTCCACATAGGTCACTACGGCGCCCTCGGCGGCGATACGGCCGGCCTTCTTGGCCACCTTGGCAAGACCCTTCTCGCGGAGGATATCCACCGCCTTGTCCATGTCGCCGTCGGCGTCCACCAGGGCCTTTTTGCAGTCCATCATGCCGCAGCCGGTCCTCTCCCGGAGCGCCTGTACATCCTTTGCAGTAAATGCTGCCATTGTTATTCCTCCTTATATTTGATTCGGATTCGTTTTTGTTGTTTCACCGGAAAAATGCCCGCGTTTTTCAGCGGGCATTTTTATAAGCGGTTGCGCAGAGGGACGCCCCTTAGGCGTTGGTCTCCTCAGCCTTGGGAGCCTCGGGCTGGGCCTGCTCAGCCTTGGGAGCTTCAGGCTTTACCTCTTCGGCCTTGGGAGCGCGGGGCGCACGGGGGGCGCGGCCGTCGGCCCTAGGCGCGCGGGGTGCACGAG
>DXVY01000184.1 GCA_019417145.1 Clostridiales bacterium | reverse complement strand
CCCTCCTTCTGCGGGAAGGGATACTACGGCCTGCACGTCCATGAGGCGGCCCTGGCCTATGGGGTCAAGGTGACCGGCGCCACGGTGCACCTGGTCAACGAGGTGGTGGACGGCGGGGCCATCATCCTGCAAAAGGCCGTGGACATCCTGCCGGACGACACCCCCGAATCCCTGCAAAAGCGGGTGATGGAAGAGGCCGAGTGGAAGCTGCTGCCCGAGGCGGTCGCCCTCTTTTGCGCCGGACGGCTGCGGGTGGAGGGCCGACAGGTGCGAATAAGCGGCGAGCCAGGCTGCCCTGGAAAATGACCGTCGTGCAAAAATTGGCGAAACAGCCCTATGGGGCGCGATCATACAAAATTCTTTTTAAGGAGATGGGCATAGAATGAAAAGAAGAGCGTTAATCAGCGTATCGGATAAGACCGGCGCGGTGGAGTTTGCCAAGGAGCTGGCGGCATTGGGCTTTGAGGTCCTGTCCACCGGCGGCACGGCCAAGGCCATCGCCGACGCGGGGGTCCCGGTCACCGGCGTGTCGGAGGTCACCGGCTTCCCCGAGTGCCTGGACGGCCGGGTCAAGACCCTCCACCCCATGATCCACGCCGGTATCCTGGCCATGCGCTCCAACCCCGAACATATGCGGCAGCTGGAGGAATTGGGCGTCACACCCATCGATGTGGTGGCCATCAACCTGTATCCCTTCAAGGCGACCATCCTAAAGCAGCCCCCCGTCTCCTTGGAGGAGGCCATTGAGAATATCGATATCGGCGGCCCCACCATGATCCGCGCCGCGGCCAAGAACTGGCAGGACGTGGCGGTCATTGTGGACCCGGCCGATTACCAAACGGTCATCGCCGAACTAAAGGCCGACGGTCAGGTGTCCAAAGACACCAAATTCCGGTTGGCGGGAAAGGTGTTTGACCATACCGCCCAATACGATACCCTTATCTCCAACTACCTCTGCCGGCAGCGGGGAGACAGCCCCTTCGGCGACACCTTTACCCGCACCTATGAAAAGGTGCAGGATATGCGCTACGGCGAGAACCCCCACCAGAAGGCGGCCTTCTACAGGGAGATCGGCCATTTTGACAACACCCTGACCGCCGCCGAGCAGCTCCACGGCAAGGAGCTTTCCTACAACAATATCAACGACGCCAACGGCGCTTTGGACGTGCTCAAGGAGTTTGGGAGCGATACGCCCTGCGCCGTGGGCGTTAAGCACGCCAACCCCTGCGGCGTAGGCCTAGCCGACAATATCCATGACGCTTACATGCGGGCCTACGAGTCCGACCCGGTGTCCATTTTCGGGGGGATTGTGGCGCTCAACCGGCCGGTGGACAAGGCCACGGCCGAGGAGCTGGCCAAGATTTTCCTGGAGATCATCATCGCCCCGGATTATGAGCCGGAGGCCCTGGAGATTCTCGAGAAGAAAAAGAATATCCGGCTGTTAAAGCTGCCGGGCCTTGCCAACCCCAATAGGCCGGAGATGCTGGATATGAAAAAGGTGGCCGGCGGACTGCTGGTGCAGGAGCTGGATACGAGGCTTCTGCCCGCGGACACGGAGCTCACCTGCGTCACCGACCGGCAGCCCACGCCCCAGGAGATGGAGCAGCTTCTTTTTGTCTGGAAGATTGTCAAGCATGTGAAATCCAATGGTATCGCCCTGGCCAAGGACTTTATGACCGTGGGCATCGGCCCGGGCCAGACCAATCGGATCACGGCCCTGGAGCTGGCCATCAAGTATGGCGGGGACAAGGTGAAGGGTTCGGTGATGGGTTCGGACGCCTTCTTCCCCTTCTCGGACTGCGTGGAGGCGGCCGAAAAGGCGGGCATCACGGCTATTATTCAGCCCGGCGGATCCATCCGGGATCAGGAGTCCATCGACGCCTGCAATAAGGCCGGTATCGCCATGGTCTTCACCGGCATGCGGCATTTTAAGCATTGAAGCGCCGAGCCCGCGAGCCTGGGAAAATAACCGTTGCGGACAAATCGTTGGTAGCGGCACACCGTGCCGCGTGACGATTTGGGAGCAGAGGGCATTTTCCCAGATCAGCGAGCGGTGCGAGGCGTGACACAAGAAGCGCCGAGCCGTGCTGCCGTGAAAAAATGACCGTCGCGCAGGAAGCGGCGAAGCGGCGGTTACGCCGCGCAGACGGTTCCGAAGCGGAGGGAACTTTTTTCACGACCAGCAGCACGAGCGAACCGTGATCCGAAGCGCCGAGCCCGCGAGCCTGGGAAAATAACCGCCTAGAACAAATCGTTGGTAGCGGCACACCGTGCCGCGTGACGATTTGGGAGCAGAGGGCATTTTCCCAGATCAGCGAGCGGTGCGAGGCGTGACACAAGAAGCGGCGGGCCGTGCCCGCTCCCAGTCGTTGTGTGGCTAGGTGGAAAAGGGAGGCTTACGGGCTCGGTAACTATACCATTCGCACAGATCATTCCTTTGGTCTGGCCGTGCCCACGGCCGACCGGGCAGATACCAATTTTACCAGAGAGAGGGTATGGATTATGTCGCGCTACGTCAACACCTTCAACACCAACCTGACCGAACAGGAGTCGGCCGCCATCGTCCAGCAGTACATGCTGAGCGAGGGCTTTGCCTTCGAAACCTATAAAACCAGCGAGCAGGTTTGGAAAAAGGGACACGGCCTGCTGGTAGCCCCCCAATACATCAAGGTGACACATCAGCAGGACCGCATTACCGTGGAGGCCTTTTTGAAATGGGCGCTGCTCCCCGGCGTGTACGCGGGGGAAATGGGGCTCAGCGGCGCCATGGCCGCACCGGTCAAGGCTACGCTTCGGGGCCGGGTGAATCAGCTGGAGCAGATGTTGCAGCAGGCGGCGTATTATAAGAGCCAGCAGAGCCAGCCGGCACAGCAGGGCCAACCGGTACAGCAGAGCCAGCCGGCACAGCAGGGCCAACAGCCTGTTGCCCGTTAACCATTCCCGCGGTCGCCGCCCCGGGCGGCGGGCATTTCTATTGAAAGGACGTTAAGCCATGCGAATACTTATGATAGGCGGCGGCGGCCGGGAGCACGCCCTGATCAGGGCCCTGCGCCGGAGTCCCAAAGCCGAAAAAATATATTGCGCCCCGGGCAACGGCGGCATCTCCAAAGACGCGGTCTGTCGCCCGGTGAATCCCATGGACCTGGACGGGATTGTGGAATTATGCAAAAAGGAAAATATCGACCTGGCCTTTGTGGCCCCCGACGACCCCTTGGCCGCCGGATTGGTGGACCGGCTGGAAGCGGCGGGGATCCGCGCCTTCGGCCCCACCGCCGCCGCCGCGCAGATTGAGGCCAGCAAGGTGTTTTCCAAGAACCTGATGAAAAAATACGGCATCCCCACCGCCGCCTACGAGGTATTCGAAGATCCGGCGGCCGCCCTGTCCTATATAAAAAAGCAGGAGAGGTACCCCGCCGTGGTCAAGGCCGACGGCCTGGCCCTGGGCAAGGGCGTAATCATATGCGAGGATTACGCCGCCGCGGAAGAGGCGATCAAATCCATCATGCTGGACAAAAAGTTCGGCGCCTCGGGTAACCGGGTGGTGGTGGAACAGTTCATCACCGGCCCGGAGGTATCGGTGTTGGCCTTTACCGACGGCAAGACCGTAAAGCCCATGGTCTCCTCCATGGATCACAAGCGGGTCTTCGACGGCAACCGGGGCCCCAATACCGGCGGTATGGGCACCGTCAGCCCCAACCCCTTCTATACCGACGAGATGGCCGAACGCTGCATGCAGGAGATTTTCCTGCCCACCGTGCGGGCCATGGAGGCCGAGGGGCGCCCCTTCAAGGGCTGCCTCTATTTCGGGCTGATGCTCACGGCCGACGGCCCCAAGGTCATCGAATACAACGCCCGGTTCGGCGATCCCGAGGCCCAGGTGGTGCTGCCCCGGCTGGAAACCGACCTTATCGATATCGCGGAGGCTGTCATTGACGGCAGGCTGGATCAAATGGATATCCGGTGGAAGCCGGGGGCGGCGGCCTGTGTGGTCATGGCGTCCGGGGGATATCCCGGGAGCTATGAGAAGGGAATCGAGATTCAGGGCCTGGATCAGATGGGCCAATTGCCCGGCGCCACGGTGTATCATGCCGGCACGGCGGTCAAAAACGGGAAATTCGTCACGGCCGGCGGCCGGGTGCTGGGGGTCACCGCCACCGGGGATACCCTGGACGAGGCCCTGGAA
>DXVY01000183.1 GCA_019417145.1 Clostridiales bacterium | reverse complement strand
ATATAGAATTTTCCAGCTCCCGTTTGCCGGCTGCCTTTGACGGCTGCCGCATAGCCCATATCTCCGACCTGCACAGCAAGCGGTTCGGCAGGGAACAGCGCCGACTGGCGCGGCGGGTTGAGGCGGAAAAGCCGGACGGCATCGCCGTCACCGGCGATATTATCCGTCGGAGCGATCGGGATTTTTCCAACGCCGTCTGTTGTATACGGCAGCTGGCCTCTATCGCGCCGGTTTGGTTTATCCCCGGCAACCATGAAGCCGACCTAGCGAACTACCAAGAGCTTACGGAAAAGATCCAGGCAGCCGGCGCCACGGTTCTGGAAAACCGTTGGATCCCGCTCTCCAAGGAGGGGCAAACGCTCTTTCTGGCCGGGATCGCCGACCCGGTTTCCTGCCATCGGGAGGCGGGCCTGACCCGGGAACAAGCCGGCCGGTTGCGGACCGAGCAGACGGCCGCGCTGCTGGCGGCGCTGGATATGCCGACCGACGGCTTTCGCCTGCTGTTGGCCCACAGACCGGAGCTTTTCCAGATCTACCTGGCGGCGGGTATGGATTTGACCCTAACCGGTCACGCACACGGCGGACAGGTGCGCCTACCCTTCTTGGGCGGGCTGTTCTCTCCCGGCCAGGGCTGGCTTCCCCCCTACACCAGCGGCCTATACCGACAGGGCGCGCAGGGGATGGCGGTCAGCCGGGGGCTGGGTGGAAAACGGCTGATCCCACGGATCTTTAACCGGCCGCATATCCCTGTGATCTGCCTGCGCCGCCACGAAAATTCATAAAAGAAGCCATTTATACCTCTGGACATTTAGGGAAATATACGGTATAATTTTGAATATGTTTAATTCTGACGGAAGGACAGACGTGCATATATCCGGAGGGTTCCGGTCTTGCTGTGTTTTCCGCCTACCGAAAGGAATGGATAAATTTATGAAGCTTCTGAAAAGAGCGGGGGCGTGCTTAATGGCCGCCGCACTGCTGGCATCCTTAGCCGCCTGCCACCCCAAAGACGAAACGGCCATGACCATTGGAGACGTGCAGATCACATCTGCCCTTTATATGTGTGCGCTGATCAGCGCCGACGGAGAGGGCCGCAATGCCGTGGACGAGGCCAAGCAGGCCGAATCTTCCGAATCCGGGGATACCACCTCAACCAATTCCAGTTCCACAACCGATTACTACAGCGAGGAAATAGACGGAACGGACTTTTCCACCTGGGTGCGCAATCGTGCCGAGGAGCTCTGTAAGCAATACGCCGCCTATGAGACCCGGTTTGCGGAGGCGGGCCTGACCCTGGACGAAGAGACCCAGGCCGAGATCGACTCCAACCTGGATATGCTGTGGAACACTTACGGCTATTCGTCTATTTACGAGCCCAACGGCGTAAGTTTTGAGACCTATACCAAATATTTCACTTACCAGTATAAGGCCGATGAGTATTTTATGAGCATCTATGGCCAAGACGGTACGGATCCCGTGCCGGAGGAGGAGATAAAGACCAGCATTGCGGAAAATTACGTGGCTGCCGAGACCCTGACCGGGGCCTATACCACCACCGATTCCACCACCGGTTCCTCCACGCCCCTATCCGACGACGAGAAGACGGCGCTCAAGGAAAAGTTTGAGGGCTACGCCCAGCATCTGCGGGACGGCGAAAGCTTTGAGACCATCTATGTAGAGCAGAACGCCTCCCCCCTCACCGCTTCTGAAGACGGGGCCCAGAATCCCTATATTTCCATATTGGGCGCGGAGGACACCAGCTATGCCTCGGACAATTTTGAAGAGGTCAAGAATATGGCCGTCGGCGAGGTGAAGGTGCTGGAGGACGAGACCTATGGGTTGACGCTGGTAGTTCGCCAGGACATCCTTGCGGACAGCTATTATTATGACAACCTCAAGGATCAGGCGCTCTATACGCTCAAGCAGGAAGAATTTGAAAACGCCATCACCGAATTTGGCAATTCTCTGACCATGGAAAAAAGCGATTTTGCCATCAATCGTTTTAAACCCAAAAACATCAAGTATCCAGAAGGCGCCTATTAAGGATAAAATTGCCGCCCCTGCCACTATCCGGCAGGGGCGGTTTTCATTTATATATTTTCCCCACCGGCATAAACAGGCAAGGAAATATCCAATGATTACAGGGCTGCAAACATTGGAGACCCGCGCACGGCCGATTGATCTCAAATTGTAATCTATTGTAAATGTTTTGTGATAAAACTGTAATCGCGGGGTAACGACTTTTTGAGGCGGCTTGGATATAATAAAATTAAACAAAAAGCAAAGAGGCAGGGTTCAAAACCGCTTTGCAGCCGAAAGGAGTGCGTCAAATGTATAAGCATATTTTCACGGCGGTGTCCTTCTTCCTGCTCATCCCCCTGGCCGCTATGTCCCTTTCATTGGCGCAGCCTGCTCCCGCTGCTGAACGGCAGCCCGCCGCTTCCCAGACGACCGTTTCCCAGACTGAGGAATCCTCCTTGCCCGATCAGGAAGCCGGTGTGCGCAAGGCCCGCCTGGGTCAACTATTAAAGCTCAACCGGGCTTTTGACAATTGCATCAGCGACCATCGGGCCCTGATTGAGGAAGCCTCCATCGTATTGCTGGATCAGGCGGTGGAAACGGCCGACGGCAGCATGATTATCAACCAACGCAGCGTGTTGGATTTTATCAAAGATCTGTACGGTGTGGAAGCCGATCCGGCCGCCGCCACCTATGAATACCTGCCCGCGCCGGAAGGTTATTTCGCCATTCCCGCAAAAGGCTACGATACCTACAGCCACGAGATCGAGAATCTGACCGAGCTGGACAACGGCAATGTCACGGTGCTCTCTAAGATGACGGTGGATTCCCACGACGGCGAGACCTACACCATGCGGGTGGTCACCCTCTTCCAGCCGGCCCCCGACTCCCCCTTCGGCTATCATATCCTGCGAGCCGATATTATTCAATAAATCCCTATTTCCTCCATATAAAACGGAAAAAGAACCGCCTTCCTACCAGGGCGGTTCTTTTTCTGTTTTACGCTTCTCCTACTTGCAGGATCAAAAGGCCCTTCCGACGGGCGTATTCCAGGGTGCGGGCCGCGCCGCCCCAATCGCGCCGCACATAGGCGACGGCGGCGTCCGACTGCTCCACCATCCAGCGGTTGCGATAGATGATAGCGAATTTCTGCGGGCAGTCTTCCAGCCCGGGGTACAGGGTCTGGTCATAGAGCCGGAGGACGGCCTTATTCACATACCGGGAGGGATAGGGCTGCACCAGGATGCTTTCCACATCCGGGTATGACTTTTTGATTTCGGACAGCCTTTCGGCGCACAGCAAATCAAATGCCCCGTAGCCGCCGTTATAAAAACGCTTGCAGCCTTTGCAGATAAGATTTTGTATAGCGGCGTCTATCTGTCGGGTCAGCCGGGTGCTCGGGGACATGCGACTGTGCCCTACAAACAGGGCGGCATCTATTCTATCAACCATTAAGATTACCCTTGATGCCGTCCATAAATATTTCAATCTGTTTTTTCTGGCTGAGAGTCATGCTGTTATACTTTTGCAGCAGTTTCATTTGATTCGCCTGCAAGGTTACCGTTCTCTCATCCTCCTGGAACAATTGAGACATGGTGATATCAAGGCCCTGACATATTTTTTCCAGAGATGCGATAGATGGGAGCATGCCCCTTTTATACCATGCGGAAATGGTGGATTGGGGGAGTCCGGCATGCAGGGCCAATTCATATTCCGTCCATCCACGTTGACAGCGGAGATCGGTTATTCGTTTTAGAATATCCACCTCTATCCCCCCTGCTAACTGTTTAGACTAATTATAATAAACGGCCCTCCGTATTGTAATATTTATAATTGTATAATAAATACAACTTTTAAAAGCATTTACACCTTATGAAATTATAATGTATTTACTATCATTTGCATATTATGATTATCTCCACAATATTCATATCACTGCGCCTTGCCTTTTTTTGCCGCTTCCTGTATAATAAAAGTTAGTTTTGCACCGGCCTTATAAACCGGTTTTATCAAACGACAGCAAGGGAAAGGACGTTTCATTATGTATGCAGATTTAATGGATACCATCGGCTTTGTCACCGACGCCGACAAAGAGATCGGCGAGGCCATGGCGGCCGAGCTCGCCCGCCAGCAGCGCAACATCGAACTGATCGCCTCTGAGAACTTCGTATCCCCCGCCGTTATGGCGGCC
>DXVY01000182.1 GCA_019417145.1 Clostridiales bacterium | reverse complement strand
GATAAAGACAGGCCAAGAACATACAACGACCGGGTGCAGACCAAATTCCGACATAGACAGACACCTAAAAACAGCCGGGCCGGTTACACCGGCTCGGCTGTTTGCTCCGCTCAGACCCCGCGGGCCAATATCTTACAGATTTCCATCACATCGGCGATGGTGATCTCCCCGTCGCCGTCCAGGTCGCCCCGCTGGATCTCCTCATCGGTGGGATCGCTGCCCGTCGACTCCCGGGCCATGACCTTGCAGGCCTCCATCACATCCGCGATGGTCACGCCGTCGTCCTTATCCAAATCTCCCGGCACGATATCCGCTCCGCCCACCGTAAAGGTCAGCGGCTCCCCCGATAGGTCCACAAAGGCGTTGCGAACGCTGACGCGGGCGGTGTAGGTCCCCGCCGGCAGGGTCACGTTGCACACCCGGGTCTTCTGCACCCGTTCGGTGTAATAGCACGGGCCCGACGCCGCCTCCCCCTGCCAGATCTCCACATAGCTTTCGGTGATGGCGTACTGGTCGTCCCACACAATCTGGTACTCCCCCGGCTGGTAGATACTCTCGTGCACCGTGATCTTAGGGCCCTTCCAGATGCCGTCGTACCGCTGGATGGTAAACCGCTGGGCCTCGCTTTGATTGGCCGTATACACCTGGACATTGGCGCCGGGCCGCGTGCTGCCGTCCGCCACATCCAGCACGCACTCGGTGCAGCCGCCCCGGAAGGTATAGGCGTCCTCTCCGTTATAGGAATGCCCGGTTTTATAGATATACCACCGCTGGGCGGCGTTGCCGTTATCGGTCACCGTCTGCACGTTGGCCCCCGACGCCGACGATGCGTCGGCGATGTCCAGGCATTTGCCGTCGTAGACGCTCATGATTTTATAGCTGCCGTCGGACTGCCGGTCAAATTTCCAGAGCTGGTTGGCGGTAGGACTTCCCAAATTTTTCAGATAGTCGACATAGACGTTATTGCCCTCGTCATATGTGGTATCGTGGGTCAGCACGGTGGTCCGGCTTCCCACCATAGACTTGATGGTGCCGTAAAAGCCGGTGCCGATTTCCTCCGACGGCGGGATGGGCTTGGGCTCCACCGTCGGCGGTTCGCTGCCCACCGGCAGATAAATATAGCCCTGGAAGTGGGAAGGACTGTCAAACCAGTCCCCCATCCGGTTGGCGGGGATGGTCACCGTCTCGAACGCCGCGCCGCCCCAATTGGACTGAGAAATGGTCACATAGCCGTTTTCGATTTTTTCCACCACCGCCACATGGCCGGTGTTGTTGTCGTAGTTATCCCAGCAGGCGATGGCCCCCAGGGCCGGCGTCTGACCGTAAGGATAGGCCCCGTTATTGATATTATACTGCCACCAACTGCCCGCGTTGCGGCTGGACACATTGGGCGCATAGCCCAACAGCTCATACGCCCGACCATAGGCGTAGGCGGTGCAGTTGGGCATGCCGTAGCCCGACGCATAGTATATATTGGCGTTACTGTAATAATGCCAGTCGTTTCCCGCCGGTGCGGTCAGCCGGGGCGTGTACGCCTGGACGCCGAAAATAAGGGCGGGGATACACAGCAGCGCCGCCAGCAGGCCCGCCAGACACTTTTTCCATTTGCGCATACGATTGCCTCCCGTTTCGCTTCCCCGCTCGGCCGGGAAGCGGTTACATCTTTTGTCCTGCTTAGTATAGTACGGCCGGCGGTCTCTGTCAACAGAACAGGCCGCCGGCGCATGTTAGAAAATATTACCCCTCGCGGGCAAAAATTTTACGGCGTCCCAAACATCCCCCAACAGCAGCGACGCCGGGCCGCATGCCATGCGGGCGTTTCCTCCCATCCGCATCGGCCCACGGCATCACGTTTCCCCCGGCCGTATCCGCGGCCGGCATCCGCCGGGCCGCCCTCTCGCCGCTTATGCCTTCCGGCGTCCCCGCACATATACAACTCCTCCGCCCATATCACGCCGCCGATTATAGGACCTCCATACGCCTATCCATTGGCATACGCCTTCGCCGGCGCGCAAAAATCCGCCCCTTTTCCAGAGGGAAAGGGGCGGATTATAACGCTTTCGTTTCCTAGTAAGCGGCTTACTGATGGTTCTCGATATAGTGCACCAGGTCGCCCACCGTCTTGATGTTCTCGATCTCCTCGTCGGGGATCTCCACATCAAACTCATCCTCCAGGGACATGAGCATATCCACCACATCCAGGCTGTCGGCGTCCAGATCATCGGCGATGCTGGCCTCCATGGTGACCTTATCCTCTTCCACATCCAGCTGCTGACACAAAATCTCCTTAACCTTCTCAAATACCATTTTAGGCGTCCTCCTTATAAAGTTTTACGTTCGGCTCGATCCTGGAACCTAGACAGAATGCATCTGCCGTGGTATATTGGAAAACAAAGCCTCAGCCTATGACACATAATAGGGTGCCGCAGCGGCTTTGTCAACCCCATTTTTTGGTTTTCGCCCGCCAAAACATGCCGTTCTGTCGGTTTTCCAGTACTTTTCGCCCCTTTTCCGACCTTTTCGGCCCTTTTGCTCCGGGACACACCTGCGGAAAGGATGTTTTTCCATGTCAAGACAGTTTACCGTAATCGGCCACCCCCTGGGACACACCATGTCACCCTTCATCCACGATGCCCTTTTTCGCCTGTCCGGCAGGCCGGCGGACTACGGCGCCATGGATATTCCGCCCCAAGCGCTGGCCGAAAAATACAAGGACCTGCGGCGAATGGACGGCTTCAACGTCACCATCCCGCACAAGCAGGCCATCATTCCCCTGCTGGATTCGCTGGACGAAAGCGCCGCCCGGTACGGGGCGGTCAACGTGGTGGACTGCGGGGAAAAGGCCGTGGGCTATAACACCGACGCCTACGGCTTTCTCATGGCCCTGCAAACCAACCGCATTTCCCTCGGCGGCCACACCCTGCTCTGCGGCTGCGGCGGCGCGGCCCGCACCATAGCCTATGAGGCCCTGCTGGCCGGGGGACCCCTGACCATTGCCGTGCGCGAGAGCGACCTGCCTGCCGCCGACAGCCTGCGGCGGGAGCTGGAGGCGGCCATCCCCGGCGCGGCCGTCTCGGTGCGGCGGCTGGACCAGGCAGGGGGTGCGTACGACCTGCTGGTCAACGCCACGCCGGTGGGCATGTATCCCCACGTCGACGCCATGGTGGTGACAAGGGAACAGCTGGCCGGCTGCAAGGCCGTTTTCGACGCGGTGTACAATCCCCGGCAGACCATGCTTTTGCAAGAAGCCGCGGCCCTGGGCATCCCGGCGGCGGGCGGCATGCCCATGCTGGTCTGGCAGGCGGTGCGCGCCCATGAAATATGGGACGGGGTTTCCTACGACGTCGGAGACATGGAAAGACTGGTGGACGCTTCCTACGCCGAGATGGAGCGGCTGTTTCAAAAATAAGGCCATGTTAAAACAGGCACGCCAAAAGAGCAAGGGGAGGTTTGCGCTGTGAATATCGTGCTTTGCGGCTTTATGGGCTGCGGCAAGACCACGGTGGGCAAAACGCTGGCCGGGATGATGGGATACCAATTTGTGGACATGGACGCTTACATTGAAAAGCGGGCGGGCATGTCGGTTTCGGACATTTTTGCGAAAGAGGGCGAGCCGGCCTTCCGGCGGCTGGAACGGCAGGCCTGCGAGGCTCTGGGCCGGCGGGACGGGCTGGTCATCGCCACCGGCGGCGGCGCGCTCATGCAGCCGGGCAACAGGGACAGCCTGGCGGCCGGGGGGATCATTGTGCTCATCGAGGTCTCGCCCCAGACGGTGGCCGCGCGGCTCAAGGACGACCGCTCCCGCCCTTTGTTGGCCGTGGCCGACAAGGAGGCCCGCATCGCCGAGCTCATGGCGGCCCGCCTGCCCGTATACCGGCAGGCGGCCGCGGCCGCGGTGGACGGCAACCGGCCGGTTCGGACGGTGGCGGCCGAGATCCGGAACCTTGTGAATTTTTATATTGACAAGCAGGGCCCGGTGTACTAAAATAATGGCAGCGATTTCGGTCGCCTGTATTTCGGCTTAACGGAGGAACCATTCCTATGACGCATGCGAACCGCGCGGCAAAGTATTTTTACTTTACCAACGCCCGCTTCTTTTTTGGAGGCTGGGCTGTTTTCGCGTGCAACAGAATAGGATGATGGGCTCCGTCTGATCGGGACAACCAAAACGTATGGTTCGGCCGCGGGACTCACAGAAGGGTCCCGCGGCTTTTTGT
>DXVY01000181.1 GCA_019417145.1 Clostridiales bacterium | reverse complement strand
CCCCAGTGGAGCAACGCCCTTTGCGAAAAGCGCAAGCATCTGGACAGACTGGCCGTTGCCGCCTACGACGGAACCCGCCTGATCGGGCTGGCCGGCGCGTCGGCCGACTGCCATACCATGTGGCAAATCGGGATCGACGTGCTGCCGGCCTATCGGCGGCAGGGCGTGGCCGCCGCCCTCACCAGCCGCCTGGCCTTGGAAATTCTCCGCCGGGGCAAGGTTCCCTTTTACTGCGCCGCCTGGTCCAATATCGGCTCGGTGCGAAACGCCCTAACATGCGGCTTTCGCCCCGCCTGGGTGGAGCTGACCGCCAAACCGGCCGGCGAGGTGGATGGAATGAACCGGCCATGAACCCCTACTCCGCCTTCCTCTGTACCCCCTCCCCGTCCACCGTATAGGGCGCGGGCCAGAGCAGGCGGGAAAGGGCTGCCGGCTCATATCCCTTGGCGATCAGACTCTCCAGAATATAGGGAAGGGCGGCGGGGGTGTATTTCGCCCCCACCGTCAGCCGGACGATGGCGCCGCCCGCCGCGCCGGACAGGATTCGATCGGCGATCTGCTGTACGCCGCCGTCGCCGGCCGCGTCCCGGCTGTCCAGGCTGAAGCTCACCGGCACGCAGGGGCAATCCAGCCCCAGCATCGCCGCGTCCCAACGGTCGTCGGCCGTGCGGAAAACGCCCGGGGCGACGCCGGCGGCCGCCTGTATGCGCTGGCGGCAAAATTGCAGGCTGTCCCTTGCCGCCTGGCCGTCCGCCGTGTTTTCGATCAGGCAGCCCAGCTCCATGCCGGCCGCCGCCAGCTCCTTGGCCCGGTCGGGATAGGCCGACACCCAATCGGCCGTCAGAAAAAAGGTGGCCTTGGCGTTATATCGCTGCAGCACGTCCAAAATCTGTTCGGGATCAGCGTCGCCCTGCACTGTAAAGGTCAGCCCGATGCGTTTGTCCTCCCTCTCCACCGAGACAATGGGAGAGGATTTGGGCTTTTGGGCCAGCACGCCCATGGCGCAGGCGGCCGCGAACAAGAGGATCAGCAGCACCGAGCCGGCGGATAGCAGTTGTCTTTTGCCTATAACCATGTACCTCATAACCGTCCCCCTACCAAAAAGGTGCGCCCTATTCCCTTCAATATATGCAGGCAACGGCAAATCCATACCGGCCGGGGCGCAGGAACGGTCCCCAAAGGGCGCTGGCGGCGGCCGGTCCGCACAATACAACAAAAATCACCGTAGTCGGCGGCCGGTATCCTGCAAAATGTCCATTGCGTTGTAGAGATTTTCCGTGTATAATGTAAACGTTGCGGACGGGGTGGGCCGGAAGGCTTATGCCGTTTTCTGCGTGTAAGAAATTCAGCCGGGCGCAGCGGCGGATTGGGTGAAGACCATGGTAAAAGCAGTAGTAGGCGCCAACTGGGGCGACGAGGGAAAGGGCAAGATCACCGATATGCTGGCTACCGGGTCGGACGTGGTGGTCCGGTTCCAGGGCGGCGCGAACGCCGGCCATACCATTAAGAACGCATACGGCAAGTTCGCCCTCCACCTGCTTCCCTCGGGCGTTTTCAACAGCAACGTGACCAATATCATCGGCAACGGCGTGGCCCTCAACATCCCCACCCTTCTGGAGGAATACAAGGGAATTGTGGACAGGGGCGTCCCCGCGCCGCGGCTTCTGGTCTCCGACCGGGCCCAGATGGTCATGCCCTATCATATCCTTTTCGACCAGTACGAGGAGGAGCGGCTGGGAGGAAAGAGCTTCGGCTCCACCAAATCCGGCATCGCGCCCTTTTATTCGGATAAATACGCCAAGATCGGCTTCCAGGTCTGCGAGCTGTTCGACGAGCAGGCGCTGATGGAAAAGCTCCAGCGGGTGTTGGAGGTCAAAAACCTTCTGCTCCGGGAGCTTTACCACAAGCCGGAGCTGGACGCCCGGGCGCTGTTTGAACAAATGATGGCCTGGAAGGAGGGCGTGGCGCCCTTTGTGGCCGACGTGCATAGCTTCCTACGGGAGGCCGAAAAGGCCGGCAAGACCATTCTGCTGGAGGGACAGCTGGGCTCCTTAAAGGACCCCGACCACGGCATATACCCCATGGTCACCTCCTCCTCCACCCTGGCCGGCTACGGCGCCATCGGCGCGGGACTTCCCCCCTACGCCATCAAGGAGGTCATCACGGTGGTCAAGTGCTATTCCAGCGCTGTGGGCGCGGGCGCTTTTGTGAGCGAGATTTTCGGCGACGAGGCCGAAACCCTCCGGCGCAACGGCGCCGACGGCGGCGAGTACGGCGCCACCACCGGCCGCCCCCGCCGGGTCGGCTGGTTCGACGCCGTGGCATCCCGCTACGGTGTGGAGATGCAGGGCACCACCCAGGTGGTACTGACCATTATCGACGCCTTAGGATACTTGGATGAGATCCCGGTCTGCGTGGGCTACGAGATCGACGGCAAGGTGACAAAGGATTTCCCGGTCACCCCCCTGCTGGAAAAGGCCAAGCCGGTGCTCACCACCCTGCCCGGCTGGAAGTGCGACGTGTCCGGCATCCGTAAATATGAGGATCTGCCGGAAAACTGCCGGAAATATATCGAATTCATCGAAAAGGAGTTGGGCTGTCCCATCACCATGGTCTCCAACGGCCCGGCCAGAGAGGATATCATATATAAATAGCCGTTTGAAAGCGGACGCCGTGGAATCCGGCGTCTGCTTTCTTTGTTTTCCGTCGGGAAATGGGATGGCCGGCGGGAACCTGCCCGCCGTACGGCCGGCGGGGAGACACATGTGGATTCTGAGAGGAAAGGGGCCTTATACATGTTTGATCAGTTGCACGAGGAGTGCGGGGTATTCGGCATCTATGAAAACCATACCGCCGACGTGGCCAAAACCACCTATCTGGCGTTATACGCCCTACAGCATAGGGGCCAGGAAAGCTGCGGCATCGCGGTCAACGACGACGGGGTGTTCAGCTGCGACCGGGACAACGGCCTGATCCCCGAGGTGTTCACGGCCGACCGGCTGGAAAAGCTGGGCCGCGGCAACATCGCCATCGGCCATGTCCGCTATTCCACCACCGGGGATGTGAGCCGGGCCAACGCCCAGCCCCTGATGGTACGGCATATCAAGGGCAACATGGCCCTGGCCCACAACGGCAATCTCACCAACGCCGCCCAGCTGCGGCAGGCATATGAGCTGAAGGGCGCCATATTCCACACCACCAGCGACACCGAGACCGTGGCCTACGCCATCACCAACGCGCGACTGCATACCCACACCACCGAGGAGGCCGTGGAGGAGGTCATGACCCGCCTGCAGGGGGCCTTCTCCCTTGTGGTCATGACCGCCACCAAGCTCATCGCCGCCCGGGACCCGGTGGGTTTCCGCCCGCTGTGCATCGGCCGCACCGACGACGGCGCATGGGCGGCCGCCTCCGAGAGCTGCGCCCTGGATACCATCGGCGCAAGGCTGGTGCGGGACGTGCGTCCCGGCGAGATCGTGGTCATCGAGGACGGGCAGATGCGCAGCATCACCACCCACTGCCGGGACAAGGGAAAAATCTGCGTGTTTGAATATATCTATTTCGCCCGGCCGGATTCGGAGATCCAGGGGGTATGCGTCCACAGGGCCCGCCAGCGGGCGGGGGCCTTCCTGGCAAAGGAGCACCCGGTTCCGGCCGATATCGTCATCGGCGTTCCCGATTCCGGATTGGACGCGGCCATGGGCTACGCCAGGGAATCCGGCATTCCCTACGGCGTGGGCTTTATCAAAAACCGGTACGTGGGCCGCTCCTTTATCCAGCCCACCCAGGGACAGCGGGAAAACGCCGTGCGCATCAAGCTCAACGTCATCCGGGAAAACATAGCGGGCAAGCGGGTCATCATGATCGACGACTCCATCGTCCGGGGCACCACCAGCGCCCGTATCGTCCGCCTGCTCCGGGAGGCGGGGGCGAAAGAGGTGCATATGCGGGTGTCCTCTCCCCCGTTTGTCAGCCCCTGTTATTTTGGCACCGATATCGACAGCAAGGACAGGCTCATTGCCTGCCGGCTGCATTCGGTGGAGGAAATCGCAAGGGAGATCGGGGTGGATTCCCTGGGCTACCTGAGCGTCCAGGCCACCCATCAGATCGCCGCCGGCGCCGACTGCGGCTTCTGCGACGGTTGCTTCACCGGCAGCTATCCCCTCCCGGTGCCCGACCAGATGCCCAAGAACAAGTTTGAAATGAAAATGGGACGCACCCGGGCGCAATAATATAT
>DXVY01000180.1 GCA_019417145.1 Clostridiales bacterium | reverse complement strand
TCATATGTTTTCATAGTTATTATCTTTTAAAAGATGATAACTATGAAAACAGCTATTCCGGTATTCTACAGCCTCCGCGTGCGCATCTTCCACATGAATCGGAAACGCATGCGCATCGAACGTGGCTTTACGCAAGAGAAGTTTACCGGCCTGACCGGGATCCGTGTCGGCTATTTGTCCCGGCTGGAATCCCCTAACGGGGATTAAGATGCCTTCAGATTATACCCTCTACTAGCTGGCTCAATGCCTGAAAGTGGAACCCGAGAAGTTTACCAGGATGGATGAGGTATTGGGAGAGTGGGAGAAAGGAGAGCGGTTTTGAGCTGTCTTGTTTCCTTTGGAGTAGACAAAAATGTTACGTTTAATACACGAGGCAGTTGGGAGTACGATCCAGCCTAAAGTATATAAATCCGGTGGGATCATTCGTCTGTTTTTCTATATACACAGCGGAAGATACAAAAACACAAAATTTTAATATGATATTTATATTTATAAAAATGGTAAATATGGTTGAATTCGCCGGCATTTAGGGGTAATATATGACAGCGGCAAATAGCGGCGGAGAATTATTTGAGGAGGAAACAAAATGAAAAAGTTGAGATGGACAAGGCAGGGCCTGGCGGTCCTGTTAAGCGGTGCTATGCTTTTTTCGTGCTTACCGGCAAGCGCTATGGCGGAGCCGACGGTTACAACGGCCGGGCCGGGTGAAGTACTGGAAAAGGTAGAAGAACCGCTGCATATCGTGGCCGAACTGCCGGAGCTGCGGGGAGCGGACGAAAAGCATTTCCGGTTAAGCGACGGGAGCATGGCGGCGGCCAAATATCCGGACGCGGTACATTATGAAACCGAAGCGGGCTGGGCGGAAATCGACAACAGTTTATCTTTTGAAGCGGCCGAACAACCGGTTTATTCCAACCGGGAAAATGCCTTTAAGGTCTCCTTCGCCGAGACGGCGGACGCGGAGGAATTGGTGCGGCTGGAGCAGGATGGATATAGCCTGTCCTGGACTTTGGCTGAAGAACGGCAGGTTGGCCCGTCTTTGTTTGCAGCCGGTTATAGGGATAGGGCGGCCGTCAAGGCGCAAGTAATGGAAAGGGCGGAGACGACCGCAGACGCCCTGTCCCACCAAGCGACGGAAAAGGCGCAGAATGGAATAAGCGGCGCGGCAGATGCGGAAGCCGAGAGCGACGAGACCACGTTGCCGGCCGACGACCCCGCCTTACAGGTGGAAAATGCCTCTTCCGGTATTGTTTATGAGGATATTCGGCCGGGGGTGGATCTACAATATATCCTTTCCGGCAGTCAGCTTAAGGAAAATCTGATTATAAAGAAGCCCATGGATACATATCAGTTTACCCTGCGTCTTGGGACCGCCGGGCTGACCGCCGGCATGACCGACGACGGGGGGATCTCCTTTGTATCCGAGGAGGGCGAGACGGTATTTTCTATCCCGGCACCTGTGCTGTATGACAGTGCGGGGGCGGTTTCGGATACGGCGGCATATACTTTGGAGGAAACGGAAGAAGGATATACGCTCACCGTTACCGCCCAAGAAGAATGGATGAACAGCCCGGAGCGGGTCTTTCCTGTGACCATTGATCCGGTGGTGCTGACCCGGCGGCAGGATTCGGCCATTTCCTGCGCCTTTGCCCAGTCCGGTTCGCCCAATACCAATGCCGGCGGATACGGTTCCATCGAAGTGGGCAGGAGTTCCCTTTCCTCCATTGGAAACCAAAGGGGCTTTGTAAGAATTTCTATGCCCTCCATTCCCGGCAATGCCAATGTAATTGTGGGGGCTTACCTTACCCTCTACCAGTTCAGCGGCAGCTATTATGATTACAACGGCACCCCTACGCCCAGGGTAGACCTGCATAGGGTCACTTCCAGCTGGAGCCAGTCGGGGCTTACCTGGAACAACCAGCCCTCGGTGGAGAGCCGGGTTACGGATTACAACATGATGGAGCGGATTGACCGCACCCATAGCGATAGCGTGAAAAATCTGCAAAAGGATAAGCGGTGGAATATTACCCGGCTGGCCAAGGATTGGTATGAAAATCCCTCCAGCAACTACGGCGTGATGCTCAAGGCCAGCAATGAAAACGCATCGGCGGCCAATACGGCTTTTGCCATCTACTGCATGCCCAACCATCCCCAGGCGGTAAAATCGGTCTATCCCGGGTTGGTGGTTCAGTATCTGAACAATTTGGGCCTGGAAGAGTACTGGACCTATCATACGGGAAGCGTGGGTTCCAATGCCGCTTATTCCATCAACGACTTTACCGGCAACCTGGTGGTTACCAGCGACGATATCACCATCCCCGGCAACCGGCTACCCTATACCATTCGGCATGTGTATAACAGCGGCAGCGCGTCGGTCAATACGGGCTACGGCAACGGCTGGCGGTTGAATATCTGCCAGACGGTCACCGACCTTTCCAAGGGAACGGCGGCCGATAAGGAGCTATATGAAAACGGCTATTCCTACCGGTATGTGGACGAGGACGGCACCGAACTCTATTTTAAGAAGAGCGACGGCAAGGACGAGACCGGCAAGGGACTGTCCATCAAGAAGTCGGGCAGCAATACCATTATCACGGACAAAAAGGACAACACCCTGACCTTTAACGCGTCTGGCTGGCTGACAAAAATCGCCGATACCAGCGGCAACACCATCCAGTTTTCCCACAACACCGCCGGCCAGCCCACAAAGGTAACGACGGCTACAGGCAAGACAATTACCCTGAACTATACGGCGGTGGGCGGCCTGCTGGCCGACATCCAGGCCTCCGCCTTCGGCCAGTCGGTGCGGTATGATTACACCAGCAGCAACACCCTTTCCTGGAGCGACCGTAGCGACGACAACAATGTGGGCTATCGCTATTCCGGCGGCCGGCTGAATGGCCTGCAGGAGCAGCGTGCCGGGATTGCAGCCGTATTTACCTATACCTCCACCACGGGCAAGCGGGTCAGCGGCGTCAAGGAGTACGGCGGGACAACCTTCTCCCTGAACAGCAGCCGGGCGGGCGTGCTTTCGGGACTGACCACCGCCAACCTGGGACAGGAGCTCAGAATTGAATACGGCAATTACGAGACAAAATTCTATACCTCCGGCCGGGACGACATGATCGGCAACAGCGACGACATTGTGGACACCTATCAATTCGACAACGCCGGAAAGACCACCTGCGTGACCAGCGCCACCCGAGACGGAAAAGAACAGTTCGGGGCCACCAATACGGTGTACGGCAAAAGCGAGAGCGATCAGAATCGGGTGACGGCCAGCGCGGAAGTGTCCAAGGGCGCCTTAAATCTGCTGGCGGATGCCAGCTTTGAGCGGGGCAAAAACGAATGGACGGCTCTGCGTGAGGGCGCGGAAGGCGTAAGCGTGGCGCGGACGACGGCAGCGGCGCTGCATGGAAGGTATGCGGGTAAGGTCACGGTGAGCACCCAGAACAGCGGGATCGATGGATATGGGCAAAACATAACCGGCCTGATGCCTGGAAAACACTATGTGCTGTCTGCGTATATAAAGGCGAGCAATGTGACGGGCAAGGGCGCGTGCATACAGTTTACGGCCTTTGGAATGGAAACCGGGTGGACGCGGTTTACCAGCAATTTTGAAACCGGAAGCACATCCAGCCAGGTAAACGGGGGATGGCGACGGGTCTGGGTGGATTTTGAGATACCGGAGGGAACCATCGGCTATGCGGTGAGCCTGGGGATCATGCAAGGAAAGGGAACGGCCTACTTTGACGGCATCCAACTGGAGGAGGGGACGGTTCCCAGCGCATATAACCTGGTGGACAATCCCTCCTTTGAACGGGGGGACCTGGTGGACCTGCATGGCTGGGAGGCTGTGCCCAATGTAAACAGCGGGAATACCTTGGCGAATACCGGACACAGCGGAAGCCGGGGCTATATGCTGCAGGGGAGCCCCACCGGGACGCCGTCCATCGAGCAGACGGTGCCGGTGAACAGCGACAATAAGAGCGTATTCAAGGTGAGCGGTTGGATGAAGGCGGAGGCGCTGCCGGTAAAGGACGTGGAGAACGAGGGGCAGCGGAAGGTCGGCTTGCAGGTGCGGGTGAACTATGCCAACGGCGCGGTTAAGGATTTGGACTTTGCATTTAATCCGTTTGTGTCGGACTGGCAGTATGTCAGCGGGATCATCGACTGCGATAACGGAAGCACGAGCAAGGTCAGCAGCATCCGGATTCGCGGGGTGTACGAAAAGCAGGCCAACACGGCCTACTTT
>DXVY01000018.1 GCA_019417145.1 Clostridiales bacterium | reverse complement strand
CTTCCCTTTGTGGCCTTTCTGCTGACGCTGATGCAGCGCATCCACTTTTCCGACGGCGTCTCCCTCATCGAGGCGGCCCTGGGGGCCCTGCCCGACAGCGTGGCCGCCTATCTGGAATCCCTTCTCCCCAGCGCGCTGGAGTCCACCGGGGTGCTGCCCGTGGCGGTGATCACTGCGGTGTGGTCCTCTTCCATGGGCATGGTGGCGGTCATCAAGGGCCTGGACCAGATCTACGGCGCCAAAGAGCCCCGGGGCTATCTGCGCCTGCGGGCCATGGCGGTGCTGTGCGTCATTGTCTTTGCGGCGGCGCTGATTGTGGCGGCGGCCCTGGTGGTGCTGGGCAGCACCCTGTACCGCTTCCTGCTGGAAAAGTCCCCGCCCCTGTTCGCAGCCATCCTGCTGCGGTTCAAATCCCTGGCGGGGTTTGTGCTGCTGCTGTGCTTTTTCACCCTGCTGTACGCCGGGGTGCCCAAGCGCCGCGCCCCCTTCCTGTGCAACCTGGCAGGGGCGGCCTTTTCCGCCGCGGGGTGGGTGCTGTTCTCCTACTTTTTCTCCCTGTTTGTAGAGGAGTTCTCCAACTTCTCCATTTATGGCGGCCTGGCCACCCTGGTCATCCTGATGTTCTGGCTGTTCTTCTGCATGTATATCGTGTTTTTGGGGGCAGAGGTCAGCGTGTGGCTGGAGCAAAGCGGCATTGGCGCCGATATAAAAAACTGGCGCCAAAAGCGCAGGAAGCGCCGCCAGCGCAAAAAGCGGGAAAAGGCCATGAAATCCAAAAAGGAGTGAAGCCCTTTGCCAGACCTGTCCACCCAGCAGCTCAAAGAGCTGTTCGACCAATACGGAGCGGACCTGTTCGCCCTTTGCTACTTACAGGCAGGGCGGCCTGCCCAGGCCCTGGACCTGATGGCCGCCGCCCTGTGCGACATGGCCGCCAACCCCAGGCTGTGGGCCCAAGCCGCCTCCCCCCGGGAGGGGTTCTTCCGGGCGGCCTACCTCAACTGCCTGGACAACTCCCTGCGGCGGCCCAAGCGCCGGAAAAAGAAAAAGGACTCCCCCTTAGAGGAAGTCCCCCGGGCCCTGCCCTTTACCTTGACGGACCCCCTGCGCCAGGTGATGAAGCTGCGCCTGGCCCACAAGGCCGCCCTGTTCTGCCGGGAGAGGCTGGGCCTTTCCGGGGAGGAGAGCGCCCGGGTGCTGGCCACCTCTCCCCTGCGGGCCCAGCGCCTGGCGGAAAGCGCCCTGAAAAAGGCGGGCGTCACCCAAGGGCAGGCCCGGGCCAACCTGGAGGCCCTGGCCCTGCCTGCTGAGGAGGGGGAAAGGTCTTTTGAGGCCTCTTCCTACAACAAATCCTCCCGCTATAACGAGGAGACCGGCCAATACGAAAGCTGGGACAACAACGACGATTCGGGCCTGAGCGACCTGCCCCGCACCGAGGACGGAGGCTGGGTCTTTGCCGACATAAAGGGGCCGGGCGCGCTGGTGCATCTGTCCACCGGCACCGCTAATTCCGGTCATGTGCGGATCTTTATAGACGGGCAACAGACGCCGGCGGGGGATATGGCCTTCCGGGACTACTTCGGCACCGGCGAATTCCCCTATAACCAGCCCGAACTTTGCTATATTGAAAACCGGGGACGCAACTGCTTTATCCCCGTAACCTTCAACGAGTCCTGCAAGGTCATCGCCTACGACGACTGGGGCATGTATTATGAGCTGCACTATATCGCCTTCCCCGAGGATACCCAGGTTGAGCCCTTCGCCCTGCCCCTGACGCCTGCGCAGCAGCAGGCCATACGGGAGGTAAACGACCTGTTCGCGGGGGATATGGCCGACCTTCCCAAGGCAGACGAACAGGCCGAGACCGTGGAGAAAACGGTCACCGTACCGGCGGGCGGTAGCGTGGACCTGCTGGACGCGGCGGGGTCCGGCGCCGTTACCGGCCTGCAGATCCAGCTGCTTGACCTGCCGCCCATAGGCAGCGACGGCGTGGCCGCCGACTGGAAAGCCCTGAGCGAGATGACCCTTTCGGCCTATTGGGACGGCGAGGAGAACCCGTCGGTCTGGTCCACGTTAGGCGGCTTTTTCGGCAGCGCGACCGGGCTGAACCCCTATGAATCCTATACCTTGGGCGTAAAGGAGGACGGTCGACTCTACGCCAATTGGTACATGCCCTTTGAAAACGGGGCTAAAATCATGGTCGGCAATGACGGCGATACAGATTATTCCATCACCTATTCCCTGACCACCGAGTCCCTGCCGGCAGAGGACGCGGCCCACATGCTGCGCTTCCACGCCAAGTGGGTGCGGGCCAAGGACCCGGAGCGGACCGATCGCTGGCCGGACACCCCCTTCCTCACCACGACCGGAACCGGACGATATGTGGGCACCTCTCTACATGTGTACAAGGAGCTGGGGGTAGGCGACCCTGAAGGCCATTCCGACTGGTGGTGGGGCGAAGGCGATGAAAAGTTCTTCGTGGACGGCGAAAAATTCCCCTCCTGGTTCGGCACCGGCTGCGAGGACTATTTCCTCTATTCCTGGGGCACCTGGAATCCCTACTCCAAAGCCTATCACAGCCAACCCTTTACCAACGGCGGCATGTGGGGCATCGGCAACCGACTGAACAACCGTATCCAGATCATCGACAACGTTCCCTTTACAACCTCCTTTGAGGCCAATCTGGAAAAATACCACCGGGATCACTATGCCAACTGGGTCTTTACCGATTTCTGGTACCTTTCCAAGGACGGCGTGGACCCCTACGGTCCGGTTTCCCTGGAAGAGCGCACATCGTATTATGAAGATCCCTACCCGGCCGCCGCCGACTTCTACGAGGGCGAGGATCTGAAGATCATCGAATCCACCGGCATGATGAAGGCCGAGACCCAGGAGATGAGCGACTTCTCCTTCGCCGGCCAGTGGAGCAACAACCACCAGCTGATCTTTAAGGCCGAGGGAAGCGACGCCTATGTGAAATGCTGGATCAACGTGGAAAAGGAGGGAGACTATCTCCTCTCCGCCCGCTACAGCAAGGCGCCTGACTTCGGCGTCGTCCAACACCTGGTCGACGGACAACCCCTGGGCGCGCCCATCGATTTGTACAATCCCTCTGTCATCCTGACCGACGATCTGTCCTTGGGCGCTGTGCATATGACGGCCGGATTACACGAATTCACCATCCGCGTCACCGGCAAGAACGGCGCCTCCACCGGCTATTTCTGCGGTCTGGACTACCTGCGTATTAAGGAATACGACGGCACGGCCCCCATCTATGTCTTCTATGAAGGCGAGGCGCTGGAAATCGTCGATCAAACCGAGGGCTTGGATATCTACACCCAGGATATGGGAGACCTTTGCAGCGGCAGGGCCCACAAGCTCATGTTCTCGCAAAAGCAGGGAGATTTTATGACCCTGCGTTTCCAGGTGCCCAAAGAGGGGGATTACATCGTCACCGGCGGCTTCACCCGCGCCAATGATTTCGGAACCGCCCAACACTCCATCGACGGAAAGCGTATGGGCAATCCCATCGAGCTGTACGACGGCGGCCTGCTTCTCACCGAAACGGTCATCGGCAGGATACATCTGACCGCCGGTGAACACGAGTTCAAGGTGGAGATGGTGGACAAGGCCCCCGGCTCCCGCGGATATGTCTATGCCCTGGATACCCTTTCCTTCCAGGAGTACACCCCCTCCGACCACGCGGACGGGAAATGGTTCTTCGAGGGAGAGGAGCTGGAGGTCGCCTCCTTCCCGGAGGGATCGCGTCCCTTTGTCCAAAACCTTTTCTGGTTATCCAATAAAGACGAATGGAGCCAGAACTGCCATCTGATCTCCCGTCTTCAGAAGCCGGCGGACCAAATCGAACTGCGCTTTACGGTTCCGGAGGACGGCCGCTATGCGCTGGCGGCGGCCCTAACCATGGCCAACGACTTCGGCATTTTTCAGCTGTCGCTGGACGGCCAGCCTATCGGGGAACCAGTGGATACCTACCATGCGGACGGCACCCGACATCTGGAACAGTCGCTTGGCGCCCATGACCTAACGGCCGGCACGCACACCTTAACTATCGCCTGTACGGGCAAGAACGAAGCGTCCCGGGGCTACCTGTTCGGCATAGACTGGCTGGAGCTGACCAAGGTCGGCGGCCAAGGGTAAAGGAGGAATACCGCCATGAAAAAATTATGCAGCCTGGCGCTTACAGGATGCGTCCTGGTCGTCGCCGCCTTCTCCCTGCTCACCGGCAGGACCTTTGCAGCGGGCGCCAATATACAGCTCTCAGCGGACGAGGAGGTTTACGCTCCCGGTCAAAAGGTGGAGATCGCGGTGGGGCTAGACGCTCAAAAGGAAATCCACGGCGTACAGCTGGATCTTACCTTTGACGCCGACATTTTGCGTTTCGACGACGCGGCATACGACACACCCGAGGAATGGTTTGCGGAAGCGGCTATTCTCCCTTCCGGCGAGCTGCGGCTGCTGGCCTACGACCAGAGCCCGGAGGCGGCCGTTTCCCAAAGCGGTCAGGTTGCCCTGTGCACGCTGACCTTTACCGTACAGAATACCGACGCTTCGTCCACCGCTCTGGCCGCCCACGACGGCAAAACAGCCGACCGGTCGGGCACGCTGGTGTCCAGGGCCGACGGCGGCAGCCTTTCCCTTGCGCTCAGCGGCGGGCAACCGGAGGGGGAAATCACAAAGGTATTGCCGGCCACCCTTTTCACCCCCTGCGGACACGCGCCCGTCCTGCCGACCGAAATAGGGGTGGAATATAAAAACGGCCAAACCGGCGTCCTACCGGTCCAATGGGAGGCGGTGGATCCCGACCAATACGCGGCGCCTGGCACGTTTACCCTGTCCGGCACAGTGGCCGGCACCGACCTGGCGGCCGAGGCCCGGATCACGGTCTACCTCCCCGGGGATCTGGATAAGGACGGAGAGGTGACCATCGCCGACGTGATGGAGGCCTGCAAGGTCATGGCCAGAGAGGCGGCGGGGACCGACCCCACGGACGACGAAGTCGTTCGTGGAGACCTGGATGCCGATGAGGAGATCACCATTGCCGACGTGATGGAAATATGCAAAATACTTGCCCGTGAGGGATAGGCGACCCATCTGTTAAAAGCGCCCGGCTTTGAGCCGGGCGCTTTTCCGTTCCATACGGGAAGGCTATATTCCAGAAAATAACGGCCCCTTTGCACCAGCGTCCGCAAGCGGATACGCCCGCGCCGTAAGGGCTGACGGCGCCGTGCCGGCGCACACCTGCCGCGCCTTTGCGCCCGTATCCTCCTGCGCACATCCACCAACCAACCCTGCGGCGGCCAGGCAGAGCGCGCTGACCAGCAGATACATTCCCAGCTTTTTCATTTGCATCCTCCGTTTCAATCATCGCTATTCCTTTATAGCCTGGCGATCCCCGCCTAAAAAATACATGGGAAAAGAAGGCCAGAATACGTCCGTCCTCAACAGAGGGGTGAAGGCCGATTTTGCCTGACGTTTTTATGACCATAAATTATCCCGGTCAAAAGGGTTGTCATCCGACGGCCGCCCGGCTATACTATTAGATATGCATCCCGCCCAATTCCACAAAGGAGTTTTTATGCAATGAAAAAGATGCTTACAGTGGCGCTGGCCATGGTGCTATTCCTTGTCCCCACCGGCTGCGCCAACAGGGGGGAAACCCCGTCGTCCAGCGGCGTGGAAAGCGGAACCACTTCTCCCCTGCCCGACCCGGCCGAGGCCTATGCAAAGGCGACAAGGGAAATGCGCGCGGCTCTGGAGGAGGGCAGCTTTACAAGCCAGACCGAAGGCAGCCTGGATATTCGAACCAGCGGGGAGTCCTTTACCATTTATATGTCCTCCCGGACCGACGCCTACATGGGCGATCCCTGCAGTTTGTATATCCGGCAGGAAACCAGCTCCTCCAGCGGCACCGCCCTCCAAAGCGCCTTTCTGGATGGGGATACCCTGTATTTATACCGGCAGGGAGGAACCTATCAAAGGGCGGTAAGCGAGGAGGATAAAGCCGCCATTCGGGAAGAAAACCTGATTGCGGTCTATGATCCCGCCACGGTCCCGCCGGCCGCCTCCTCCGCGCAGGCGCTGGCGGAGGGAGGATATACGGTCAGTCTGGTTTTTGACCCGTCCCAGGCCGAGGCTATCGACCAGCTCTTTCCCGACCTGACCGACCAGATCGGCGGCGCTGACCCCGAGGTGCAGAGCCTGACCCTGAACGTCCGAATCGGCGGCGACGGACTGATCCAAAGCCAAAGCTACGACATAGAAATGCGCCTGACCTTGGACGGACAAGCGGCCGACGTGACCATGCATATGGATACCGACTACAGCAACATCAACGGGGATTTTGTGCTGACGCCGCCGGAGGAGATGGACCTAGGCAACGCCCTACCTCTGGACGAGGAGACGACCGCCAGCGAATAGCCGCCACTTGTATTCAGTAAACCTATAGGATATACTGTTTTTAAGAATCAGTAAGGAAAGATGAACATGAAAAAGCTCTGCATTGCCTTGCTGGCGGCCGTTTTACTCATTTTCCCGGCGGCCTGCAGCGATAAAACGGATAACGGGGGAGTCGACGCCTCGTCGGCCATATCCGCCCCGTCCTCCGCCGCCCAGGACGGCATGGCCTTATACAAGGCGGGCGCGGAAAAAATCGACGCGGCCATGCGGGAGGGATCGCTGAAATACCAATATACCTCCAACGTGGCCTTTACCTCGGCCGGCGTCACCCAAAACATGGGCATAAGCGGAGACATGGTCATGTCCTGGAAAGACGGGCTGCAAATTTCTATGACCACCGATATGACCATGGGAAGCTCTGATACGGTGATCCAAAGCGCCCTGTACAGCGACGGCAAAACCATTTACAGCAGCGCCATGGGACAGACGGTCAAGCAGACCCTGGACCAAGCGACCACGGCACAGCTGGAGGAGCGGATTTTCGGCCAGGCGGGCACCGCCGCCAATCTGGAGAACGCTTCGGTGCTGGAGCAGACGGTAACGGAGGAAGCTGAAGGCGGTTATACCGTGACCCTGACGCTGGACCCCGCCAGCCTGTCCGATGTGAGCGGCCTGCTGGACGGCGTGACGGACATGGCCCAGGCGGAATATCAGATCAACACCATGACCTTAACGGCCAAGCTGGACCAGACCGGCATGTTGACCTCTGTGGAGGCGGATGCCGACCTGGATATGACCCAGAACGGCCAGGAGATAAACGTCGGCGTGCGTTACAGCACATCCTATTCGGATGTGGGCGGCGATTTCACCATTACCCCTCCGGACAGCATTGATATGGAAAACGCCGTGGAAACCGAATCCATTTTCGGCGAGGCGTAAAGGAGCGCCGATTCTATGAAAGTCCCTATGAACAGTCCTGCAAGGTCCGGTTCAAACAATTTTGCACCGGACGCTCCAATGGGCCGGAAGAAAAGAAGATGGCTATCCCTGTCCCTGGCCGGCTGCCTGGTAGCTAGCCTGCTTCTGGCGCCGGCCGGCTGCGGGCAAAGAGACGAGCCTGCCGGCTCGTCGTCCTCTTCCCCGCCCGGTCTTTCCTCCGTTCCGTCTTCCCAGACCGGGGCAGACGGGCTGTCGGGAGAAGCCGCCGCAGACGACGGACAGTATTTTTCCCTGTATAAGCAGGCGGTGGAGCGTCTGCGTGTCCAGGCGGAGGAGGGGTCCCTTCGGTGCGGTTTTACGGTGGAAAACGACAGCGGCGCCTTTTCGACCTCCACTTCCGGCAGTATGGCCGTATCCCATGGGGACGGTCTCCATCTGTCCATCCGGACCCAAACCGAGACGGGCGCCGCCTCGACCCAGCTCTCCTATTACAGCGACGGCCAGTCGCTCTATAGAAACGACGGCGGGCAGACCCAAAAGCAGCCGCTGGACCAGACGGCCACCGATCGGATGGCCCGGCTGATCCGCTCCTACAGCTATGGGCTGATCGACCCGGCCCAGGCCGGCTATGAGCATATTTCCGCCGAGGAGGCGACGGATGGGAATCTGGTTCTGACCCTTTCGCTCAGCAGCGACCAGCTCGCTTCGGTGGAGGAAAAATACGCTGATATTTTCGGCTCCCAATATAAGATCGTGAGCATGGAGTTAGAGGCGGGCATAAACCCGGAGGGAGACCTGCGCTCGGCCAAGGCGGTCAGCGAGCTGGTAACCACCGCGGGGGGACAGGTGGCCAGCTATACCATGACCCTACAAATGACCTTCTCCGATTTGGGGGCGGAAATAGAGATTCTCCCGCCGGATGGCCTGGATCCCCAAGCCGCTCAGGAAACCGAATCCTTTTGGTCCTGACCGACAGGACCGCGGCGGTCGGCTGCAATGGTCCGGTCTTCCGCCGTGGCGGATGGGAAATCGACGGGGACGACGCCTCTTCCCCCGTAACGTTTCCGGAAAATTGGGCCCCGGTTTGCAAAAACCGGGGTTTTTTGTCGCAGGTTCTTTACAAGGAGAGCGGAAGCGTTTATAATAGGGAGAAAGGGCTGGTGGGTCTGTTCACCGTCCGCCCCATGCCCACAATCGAACAAATGGTTTGCACGAAGGAGGAGGCGGGTTGCCCCTTCCTTTTTTTGCGGCCCCGGCCGCCGGACTATCCAATATCCAACCCACAGGAGGATGACATATATGACCACCCGGCATCTCATCGATCTGGACGACCTTTCCATGGACGAGCTTCAGCATATACTGGAGCTGGCCAAGGTAATCATGGGGCATCCCCCTTATTTTCTGGACAGCTGTCACGGCAAACTGATGGCCACCCTGTTCTACGAGCCCTCCACCCGGACTCAGATGTCTTTCCAGTCGGCCATGCTAAAGCTGGGAGGACAGATCATCGGCTTTGACAATCCCAGCAACTCCTCGGTCTCCAAGGGAGAAAGCCTCAAGGACACGGTGCGGGTGGTCAGCAACTACGCCGACCTGGTGGTCATCCGCCATCCAAGGGAGGGCGCGGCCCGCGCGGCCTCCATGTTTTCCCGCGCGCCGGTGATCAACGCGGGGGACGGCGGCCATTTCCACCCCACCCAAACCTTAACCGATCTATTCACCCTTCTGAACACCAAGGGCCGGCTGGATCATTTGACGGTGGGACTGTGCGGAGACCTGAAAAACGGCCGCACGGTCCACTCTCTGATCAAGGCCCTGATCCGCTATCCCGGCAATCGCTTTGTGCTCATCTCTACGCCTGAGCTCTCCCTGCCGGACTATATGAAGGCCCTGATGAAAAGGGCGGGCTGCGATTATACGGAGTGCCCCAGCCTGCCGGCGGCCGTGGGCGATATCGACGTTTTGTATATGACCCGCATCCAGCAGGAGCGGTTTGCCTCGGCGGCCGAATATGAAAAGCAGAAGGGCGCCTTTGTCTTGGACAGAGAAACCTTGAAAAAGGCCCGGTACGGTTTAAAGATCCTGCATCCCCTGCCCCGGGTGGACGAGATTGACTATGCTGTGGACGATGATCCTCGGGCGGTGTACTTTGAACAGACGGAATACGGTATGTACGCCCGCATGGCCCTGATTCTTCATATCCTGGACGGCAGTCAGAAGCAGCTTGATCCCCGTCCCGAGTCCAACTCCGACCACCGCTGTCAGAATCCCCGCTGCATCACCGGCGCGGAAAGCTACCTGCCCCGTCTGTTCCGCCGGACCGACGACGGTCTGCTCTGTGAATACTGCGACGCTAGGCGGGAGGACAACGAAATATGAGTGGGGCCAGACCGGCGGCGCTGCTTATTCTGGGATCGCCCCACAAAACAGGGGCTACGGCGGCGCTGCTCCGGGCCTTTCTAGAGAGGGAGGGCATGGGCCTGGAGGGGCATTCCCTCTTCGACGCATATCAAACGCGCCCCCTCCCCTGTGTGGACTGCGGCTATTGCAAGGTGCATAACGGCTGCGCTCTGCCCGACTTGCAGGATTTTTACCGTGAATTTGAACAGGCGCAACTGCTGGTAATCGCCTCTCCGGTGTATAACGCCGGCCTGCCCGCTCCCCTCAAAGCGGCGGTGGACCGGACGCAGGTCTATTATAACGCCCGGTTCAGCCGGGGCATCCGGCCGCCAATCGCCCTGCCCAAACGGGCGGTGCTGCTGCTGACCGCCGGGGCGGATAGGGATTACCGTCCCCTGATCCTGGAGCAGCTCTCCCCCATGTTTACCGTGACCAATTGTAAGCTTCACGGAGCGGTCTGTTTGCGGGATCTGGATGGTCACCCGGCCGACGCTCGGCGGATAGCCGAGGCTCTGGCGGACGTCCCGCCGCTGCGCACGTAAGACATCCGCGGAACCGGTCCCCCTGTAAATCCGGGGAGCCGTCCGGCCTCTTTTGCAGCGGGCTAGTTACTCGCTGTCATTTCCTTACCGCCGGACATTGCCGGGGTAACGGCGCCCTGTGCAGGCGCGGACGGCGCGGCTGTTTTACGGCCTCTCTCCTTCCTTGCCGCCCCGCCGTATCCCTGCATGGTTGCGCCATGCCGCTTATCCCCTCTCAACATGGATCCCTTATGAGAAAGGAAGGTTTGCCCTGTGGAATTTGACGCTTTCCGGGCGGGCGTAGAGCCCGGCGGACTGATCAATCGAACCGAGATTCGGCTGCTTGTCTGCTATATTTTAAAAAGCATCCGCCAGCCCCTGCCCGGCCGGCTGATCCAGGAGCTCTTTCATTACGAGGGCCTGGCCAACTATTTCGAGGTGGGCCAGGCCGTCCAGGATCTGCTGGAGCTTGGAAACATCCGGCCGTCCGAGGAGGGGCAGGATGTTTATGAGATCACCGACACGGGACGGTCGGTAGTGGACACCCTGGAAAGGGACCTGCCCCGGACCGTACGGGAAAAGGCGGTTCGTTCGGCCATACGGCTGCTCACCCGCATCCGCCGGGAACAGGAAAACAAGGTGGAGATCATGAAGGCGGAGCGGGGCTATCTCATCAGCTGCTCGGTGATGGACAGGGACGCCGAACTGATGACCGTGCGGCTGTTGGTGCCCGATGAGGTCCAGGCCAAAATGGTCAAGGAAATTTTCCTGGACGATCCCTCCGCCATTTATACCGGCGTTGTGGAGCTGATGACCCACGATAAAATGCCCTATACCCCGGAGGACGATCTGCCCCATGACCCGGAGTAGTCCGTTCTCTCCGGCCGTCCCCTCATCGCCCGACAACGGATGGGCGCGCAAGGCTTATCGCAGGAGAGCGGCACAAAAGCCCACACAGGCATGCAATATATCCGCCCGGCCCGGAAGAACCCCGATACGCCCTTCCCTTTGCTTTTGGCAAACGGGAGCCGCGTTTTCAAGGGGCTGTCCGGGCTTTATTGCACCCATTGCCGCCCGCCTTTTGCATCTATGGCCACAAGACGGGGCTCGCAGCCGTTTTACCTGCAAAAAACGCCGTCTGCCGGAGCTTTCGCTGGTCCCGGCAGGCGGCGCTTGTTTTCCCAAAATCCACATATTGATTCCCATCCTCCCGGCGGCCGGAAGTCCGCCGGCTTTTTCTCCCAATCGGCGGTCAACTGATCTTCAGGCGCAGGCGGAGCTTATCCGCGATCATGGCGATAAATTCACTGTTGGTAGGTTTACCCCGACCGTTGTGGATGGTATAGCCGAAATAGGAGTTGAGCACATCCACATCACCCCGATCCCAGGCTACCTCGATGGCGTGCCGAATGGCCCGCTCCACACGGGAGGAGGTGGTGCTGTGCATTTTCGCCACGGTAGGATAAAGCTGCTTGGTCACGGAATTGATAATCTCGGAATTCTTTACAGCCAGCATGATGGCCTCTCTCAAATAATGATACCCCTTAATATGGGCGGGCACGCCGATTTGATGGATGATCTCGGTGACCATCAGCTCCAAATCCGGTTCCGCAGAGGCCGCCTTAGGCGCCAGCTCGGCCGGTTCGGACCGCCAGCCCGACAGCTGGATAATCCGCTCGGCCAGCACGTTCATGTCAAAGGGCTTTAAAAAGTAATAGCTGGCGCCGGCCGATAGGGCTTCAATTTCCAGCCTGGGATTGTCAAAGCTGGACATGGCCATAACCATAGGCCGGTCCTTTGCCTCCATGCTTCCCATGGCGTCCAGCACCCCCAACACGTCCAGCCCCGGCATGAACACGTCGGCCAGAACCACGTCGGGATGCTGGGCGCGCATCTCCTCCACCAGCTTCACGCCGTCCTTGGGGCATAGCCCAACCTCCATCCCGTAGGTCCGCAGTACATTCGCGCAATTGTGTCCGAATTCCGTCGTATCGTCCGCGATTAGAACCTTTAACTTCTTTTCCATGCAGCTTTCCTCCATTTGTTTGATTGCATGGAATAATTTACCATATTTTGGGATATCTTTCAAGTGGCTAGACGGTATAAATTTGTAATTTTTTCCAGCTTTGTACACAATATATAGAATATGCAGGCTAAGAAGCCTTGTCGGCTGATGCGCCGGCGGCGGATTTTGCAGAAACATACATATTCTCGGCGAATATGCCGTAGCCCTTGGCGGGGTCATTGACGAAGACATGGGTAACCGCGCCCACCAGCTTGCCGTTTTGGATGATGGGGCTGCCGCTCATACCCTGGACGATGCCGCCGGTTGTTTCCAGAAGGGTGGGATCGGTTACGCGGATGACCATATTCTGGGTCAAACTTTCGTCGTTGAAATGCACCTTTTCGATTTCGCAGTCATAGAGCTGGGGGGAGCCGTCGTCCACGGTGGTGAGAATCTGAGCGGATCCGGTTTCCACCTCCTGCTTCATGGCAATTTCCATAAGCTCTCCGGTAGAGGAAATCTCCCCTGTCCGGCCGTATACGCCGGTCTCGCCGTTGACCAGCAGATTGCCAAGGGACTGCTCGGTAAACATGCCCCGCAGCTCGCCGGGGGAGCCGGCCTTGCCCTTGACCACGCTGTGAATTTTAGCCCCCACCAGCTCTCCCGAGCTGAGGGGAAGCAGCTCGCCTGTATCCACGTCGCAGATGCCGTGCCCCAGTCCGGCCGCCACGCCGGTAGCGGGGTTATAGAAGGTCATGGTGCCGATGCCGGCTGAACTATCCCGCACCCAAATGCCGGCCTTGTATTTGTTTTCCGTGGCCGACAGCACGGGGGTAAAGCCCACGGTAAAGGTCAAATTGTCCCGCTGCAGCTCCATACGAAGGGAACGGCCCTCACTTTTTTCGATGATGGCCGCCACATCCTCATTGGAGGCGACCGGCTGGCCGTCTATGGAAAGGATGATGTCCCCCTCTTTAATGCCGGCGTTCTTGGCCGGGTTGGAAAGGCCCTCGGCGCCGTCCACATCGCTCATGCCCACCACCAGAACGCCGCTGGTAAAGATTTTGATGCCAAAGGGGGCGCCGGAGGGCATCACATACATCTCCCCCACCACGTCTACCTGGGCGCTTTTGACCGGGATGAATCCGAACAGCTTCAGGTCCACATTGTACTCGCTGCCTTCCAGCGGCGTCTGTCCCAAGCTGCTCTGAGAAGGCGCGCTGTCTTTATAGACCGCCTGTATGGGCATATGGCTCAGGGTCAGCCGGGTGCCCTCCACAACCTGAAAGCGGTCGGGTAGATGGTTGCTGAATAAAAATGCCAGCGTGAGCATCAGCGCCGACAGCAGGGACGCCGTGCCGAAAATCGGTTTGATGATTTTTTTTGCCTTTATATTCATGTTTTACACTCCCAAACAGCTTGCCCTATTTAATCTGCCACGCATCAGGCCGGCTATGACGGGAATAATACCAATCGGCGGAACTTGCTGGCATGGTTTTTTTCCAAGACGGCGATCCTCCGTTTCATTTGGTAATTTATTTATACAAAACACCGCCGTTACATTTTCCTGCTGCACGCTTTATGGGACTCTATGTTGAATGGATAATACGGCCATGGCTTATGACAAAAATAAACGCCGCGACCCGCTCATTAGCTTTCCTGCGTCGGGCGGCGGATGCGCAGACCAACGCCTGTAAATCAGTATTCCCGTTCCGAACAATCCGTATGCGGGCGCGCCCCTCCCAAATTCCATTCTAATAAAATGCATAAAGAAGCAGCCGTCCGGTCGGATGGCTGCTTCTTTTTTATTTTTGAAAATGTATTAAAGCCTGTTCTGCAAATACCGTAGCCGCAGATAGCGGATGGTGGAAAGCCCGCTACGAATGCCGGCGAAGGCCGTATCGTAGATTTCATCCAGCCGCCGGATATCCTCCTCTCCGGGTTCTCCCGGTCCAAAGAGGGCCTTTTCGTACAGGGCCGCCGCCTCCTCCAACCGAAGGGACGCGGTCGCCGGCTGCTCCGCCAGACGCAGGGCAAAGGCCGTCGCCGTCTCCCCGGTCCTAGGCTCGCCGCCCAGATAGGCCGCCAACCGGAGCAGCTCCCGGAAGGTGCGCTCCATCCGCTCCCCGCCCGTGGCGGACAGCCGGGCCCGCAGCCGCTTTTTCACCCTGTGGACCCGCAGGATAAGGATGACGGCGATCAGCACGAGCAGCGCCAGTCCCGCCAGCAGCCCTGCGGTCAGAGATGCGCCGCTGCCCACAGGGGCAGGCTCGCTTGCCGTTGCGGAAGCCGTCAGGCTGGATAGATCGCTGGAAAAGGTGATGGCGGAAGAGCTGCTAGAAGAAGGCGCGGAGCTGGTTTCCGGCGGCGCCGAAGAGGCCGAAGAGGACGCCGGGAGGTTGCTGGAGGGCTGGGATAGGGTGTTCTCCGGCCGGCTGGACACCGTCTGGCCGTCGTCGGACTCCTCATAATAGAAGCCGGTCTCCTCCAGGTATTCCACCTCCTGGATTACATCTTCTCCCAGCACTTCGTACCGGCTGCTCCACTCGCTGTTGAAAACAGAAGTGGGTTCAAACCGTATCCAGCCCATGCCCTCCAGATAGACCTCCGTCCAAGCGTGGGCCATACGGCCGGTGACCTCGTAGACGCCCTGGTCGTTGGGCGCGGCGGGGGTCACAAAGCCCTTGACATACCGGGCGGGCAACCCCACGCTGCGGCACAGCACGGTCATGGTGGTGGCAAAATGGGTGCAGTATCCCTCCGGGTTAGCAAACAGGAAATAATCCACAAAATCCTGATTGGGGGGAAGATTGCCCGGTTGCAGGGTATAGGTAAAATTGGCGCACAGGTATTGCTCAATGGCCTTGGCCTTCTGATAATCCGTATCCTCCCGGCCGGCAATTTCCTCGGCCAGCCGCGTCACCCGCTCCGGAAGGGATGCGGGAAGCTGGGTATAGGCCTGCCGCAACGCATCCGCATGGACGGCCATCCGGTCGTCTCCTTGGGCCTCGTAAAAGCCCTCGCCTGCGACCGTTATCGCCTCGGCCGTCTGCTCGGAGGAAAGATCCAACCGGCGGGCGTCCACCGCATAAGAATCGCCCGGGGTCAAGGTGGGCTGGATATAATAACCGCTGTTCTGGTCGGTGAGCACCGTACTGCCCGATCGGGAGAGCCGGAAGCTTGCCGGCCGATCAGGATAAAAGAGCACGTCGCCCGACTGGCGCATGGTCACCGTAATCCGCTGGCGGTCGTAGACCTCCTCGCGGTACAGCGTCTCGGCATAATCCCCGTCCAGGTCGTAGGGATCGCAAAGGGTTTTGCCGCCTGCATCTTCCAGCCAGGCGCTGCCGTTGTAGACGCGGTAGGTCGTGCCGACCAGATAGGTCCTTTGGTCAGCCCGCACATCCATCACCCGGCTGTCGTCCAGGTAAAGATCGCCGCCAAGCTTGGTATCGCCGCTGGAGAAGCCGGTGATATTAAACCATTGCCCATGGAGCTGCATGCTGTCCAGAAAGTCGCCCAGATCGCTGAACTGGGGCGCCGCCGTCCGCATGCCCGGAGAAGAACCGGATACCAGAGGAACGCCCCCGGCCAGCAAAAGGGAAGCGGCCGCCAGCAAGGCGCATAACGGCAACGTCCCTCGTAGCATCCCCCGCGCGCCGGTAAGCGGGACCCGTCCGCCGCCCGTCTCCCGCGCGGCTTTTTCCCGGCGGGAAAGCAAAAAGAGAACCAGCAGCCACAGAAAGAGGACCAGGGCGGCCACTACGTTCACCTCATATCTGCCCAGCGCGCCTATAAGATAACAGACAAGGGGTGGCACGGCCGCAGCCCAGAACAAGATGCGCTTATAAAAGGCGCAGGCGGCCAGCAAGGCAAAGACGCAGGAAAGCAGGGTTATCAGCAGGACGCCGTCCTCTGCTCGATAGGGCGCGCCCATGATCTGACCGCCAATATCTCGTAGCCTAGTGGCGGCCCCGCTGAGCAGCCGGGCCCGTTCGGTTCCGTCGCACAGCAAAAACAGCCGTATAAGGATCAGTCCAGCGCCGGCGCCCAGAGAGACCAGAAAGGTGGTTTTATTGTAAAACACCACCCCCGCCAGCAGCGCGGCGCCAAAGCCCAGGGCGATAATCAGGCCGGCCGGCGCCTTGATCAGCGTGGCCGATGTGACCATGAAGGACAAAGCGGAGATATAG